>JAOZSG010000110.1 GCA_029939785.1 Fidelibacterota bacterium
ACTTAGAGATGTTATGGTGTAGATCGCACTGAAATTGCTTTTTAGTCCAATATATCCTAAACCCAAAATATATGCCATTTCTACAAACCATGTTACTGCATAACTATTAAATGGAATTGTCAGTCCAAACAGATTAAAAAATACAGGACGACTCAGCTGAAATATTAGATAAATTGTAAAAGTTACTGTAAGGATGAAGAATAATATCAGGTTTGTTTTTTGTACTACCGGTATTTTCTCATTGTCATTTTGTTTCAGATAATTTCTCAATATTATTATAGATAGAATAGTAAACACAGGTAGATTATTCATCCAAAGAAAAATTCCAAATTGATGAATCAGGGATTCTTTATTTAAATCCATGAAAAAGTTTTGAAGATTGCCAAATAAATAGGGTGAAAAAATTAATAATATCAATATTCCGGGTATCAAAGTAAATAGATATTTCCACGACAACTTAAATTCTTTATTAATAATAACTTTTGTGAAAATAAATATTATTGGACCAAGCAATATCCAATAGAAAATATCAATCAGAATAATACTTGAAAAAATTCTATACTCACTTGTAGTCATTGAATATATAACAAGTAAATTACTGCCTAATAATAAGATAAAGAATGAAAGGAGATAGTCATATAATTTTTTGTTCTTCTTAAATAATGTAAATATTACTATTAGAAAAGTTATAATCAACCCGAGTATGTATAAAGTATTCATAATTATTTCCTGTAATATTAACCACTAATACACACTAATATTTAATAATTAAATATTTATTTGTGTCTATTCGTGTTCATTCGTGGTTACTTGTTTTTTCATTATTTCAATTCCAACTATGATACATTGTTTCTAATTCTGTAACTTTTTTTAGATAATTTCTAGTTTCTTTATATGGCAGATTATTATACAGTTTATCATAAACCCATTGTCTATTCTGTTTATTAATAATACTTGTAGCACGTCTAATATTTACATGTCCAAATATTGCTTTTGCTACATTTCCTGCACCAGTATTATAGGCTGATATTGTACAATAATATGCTTTTTCATCATCATCAATATTTTTAAAATATTTATACCGTATTTTTGAGAGATAAGCACAACCTAATTCAATATTGTTTTGAGGAATATATAAATAATCAGCATTTAACATTTTATCCTGCTGATAAATAAAGTTGTACGCATCTCTTGCACCACTTCTTGGAACAAGTTGCATCAGTCCAAATGCGGGAACATGAGAGCGTGCTTTGGGATTATAATTGGATTCTGTATGCATTACTGCAAATGCAATACTTGGTCTGATATTAAATCGTTTTGCCTGTTTGGTAACTTCTTCACGATATCTTTTGGCTCTTACCTTAATATGATCAGGAACCATATCAACTTTTATGGAATATTTCACTCTTTTTTTACCATCTTTTGCGGTGTATTCCTCCTTATTTATATTACCTTTTTCAAGAACCGATTTAGAATAAGCTTCTGCAAGAATTTGTGTTACCTCACCACCTGAATCTGTACTAAGTTGCTCTTGCATCAAAGGCTGGTGATCATCTCCATCCTGCTCAATTAAATTTTGCAACTTTTTTTGTAATCGCAACTTTGTACTATCTATTTGATTACTACTGTCATTTTTAATTTCTATAACTTCAATTTCTACCACACCTTCTTTAAAATTGACACATCCACGGGCATTGAGGTCATTATCATAATCAACATATTCATCTTTTGTGTCATGCCTAAAGTTTTTCCACTTTTTTGTAATAGCATCTTCCAATGCTTTCATTTCATCAGCAATCTGCTTCTCATATTCTTCATACTCTTTTGTGATTTGCTCTTGAAAATATCTGAATTCATTTTCTACTTTTAGAGTATTATCTATTGATTTGTCCTGCAATGCTTTTAATGTTTCCTGTTCTTCTTTCATGATTTGTTCAATTGTTTTTTCTTGTGAAATCAAAAAAAGATTAACTAACAAAATTAATAATATTGTAATATTTTTTTTCATTATATCCCTCAATATTTATTAATAAATATAACAAATAAAACTGATTATTATTATTAGAAAGTATAATTTTTATTTTTTTCAATTATTTCAAAATATAATCAACATAATTTGTATTAGACCAGAATTTACTTTTTACGAGTCAATCAAAACTAATCTTCAACACAAATTTCTTTATTAATAAAAATTGCAATTATTGTTCTAACAAGTAAAAATCCTATCAATATTGTTGCAAAACCTAAAGATCCGATTGCAGTATATTTATAAAAATTTATATGAGTTTTGTGATAAAACAGAATTGATGCTGTTGAAAAAGCAGTAATAGGAAAGGAATATGCCCACCAGGACAGGTAAAATTTTATTTTTTTAAAAGTGTTGAATTGAAATAAAAGCACAATAAAATTGAATAGAGCAAAATAATATAAAATTTTTGCAAATGGATCTATATTATGTGTTAATTTTACATAAGAAATAAAACCTACAGCAGGTGGTGCAATTAAAAGAAATAATGTTGGTAATAATTTTTCCGGGAGTGGATGATGAAAAAAGATGCGATTATAAAAAATTATCAATAATATTATCCAAAATAAAAATCCCAGACCAAAAAAGAACCATGATATTTCAAGATTGAAATGTGCGACACCGGTAACAGGAATAAGAATATTTCCAACTGCCGGGATAAACCACGCAGGATTGAAGTGGTGAATTTCAATGTTTGGATTATGCATCCATTTAGATATAATATATAAAAAAATAAATGCTTGTCCGATAGTTCCGATTATCCACATTAATTTTGATATTAAAATATTAACAGGTAACATTAAAATTGATGCCATCAAAAAAACAATGAAAATCGTTGGAGTAAAATTCATCTTGATTGGATGGTTAAAGTCATGTTTAACTTCCGGAAAATATGTTATAGTTTTTAACATATAAACTAAACCAAAGATTAATGCGAGTAAAAATGTTAAACCCATTAGATAGTTACTTACGTTTAAGGGGAAGTTTAATATTTCTTCGCTTTTTTGAAATGCTATTGTAAATCCTGATAATCCTAAAATTATTGAAAAAATTGATATAGGAAAATATTGCAATCTGGAATTTTTCATGTTTTTGTTCCTTTATTTTTAGTGTTTACAGTTAAGTTTATAAATAAAATAAATTGATAATGTTAATATGAAAATTATTATTAAAAAGAAAATATCAAAAGAATAGTATCTGATAATCCAACTATCTAAAATTGAGTAAATTGCAGGTAAGATATTACCGGCTCCGGAAATCCCTGTTTATAAAGCACAATTTTGTGAATTTATTATTTCCTTTAAAATTCTACTAATATTCATTTGATATAAAACAATTATCAATCCCATAAATAAAAAGTTTCCGGAACTTTTCTATTTTGATGACATTTCTAAAAATTGGTTACTAATTTTTTCAAATCTTCATTCTTTTTGTTTATAAACAAAATATTTAAATTAACTTCAGTTAAAAAAATATAGGATTAAACAATGGAAATAAAGACACTATACACTAATCTGACAAAAGCCTATTCTGAACAAAACCTAAATAAACTCACGTCAGAAATAATTACCTTATATAAAGAACACCAGCATGACCTGTTACTTAAAATGGCAGATACAATTTCTGAATATGTTGATATTATTAAAATAAATATCAACAGAGTATTTCCCAGATTAATAATGATATATCATCCTGATATGACTGAAAATTATAGAAACCTATTCAGACAACTCTATGAAAATAAAAAATTTGATGAATTAAATAAATATTCACACATTTTGGCAATTCAAAATATGGAAAAGAAAATTGTTAAGGTCGAATCTAACGTAGATGAGAACATTGATTTTAAATCAGAATATGAATGGGATGAAGAATTAGAAGATGGATATGAATTTTATCATGACGAAGAAAATGAACATGATGATTATGATAATTTTAATTATGTAGATATTGAAAATGACCATTCATTATTTACAATGTTTAAGAAAAAAATTTATGGAAATATTAATGTTGACCTGCCAACAATATATCTTGAAGATTTAGAAGCAGTAGAATTATCAGGGATGGAAATTGATGATATTTCCGGTGTTAAACATTGCCGCCAAACAGTGTTTCTTGATCTGTCAAATAATCATATAGTTGACATATCTGATCTTGAATACTTGACTTACGTCAGAGAAATATATATATCTAAAAATAAAATAGGATTTATTGATGCAATTAGTTTTCTTGAGAATCTCGAAATTCTCGACATCTCAAATAATTCAATAAATGATATCTCCCCGTTATTTGATCTTAAAAATTTAGCCTTCTTAAATATTTCAAAAAATGACATTCCCGAAGAACAAGTATTGCAGATAAAACAAAATGGAGTTATTGTAATACAATAAAATAATTAATAAAAAAGAACACGAATTATATAATTTTTGTTATTGGTAATTAATTCTTTTAAAATTATATTCATATCCACAATTTGTATTGGTAGTATCTTCCGCCAGTTGGCGGATATGAAAAAATGAAAAACAATGTTTAAGTACATAAATATTAAATAGAGAAAAAAAAGAAGACTTGAGTTTAATAGAATAAGTAAGATCACCAACGCTTTTATTAACAGGAAACAAAATGAATAAAATTGAAAAAGCATTACACATTTCAGAACAAGGCGGAGCTTGCTCACAGGCAATTTTAACAGTCTTTGCAGAGGATTTTGGTTTAGATGAAAAAATGGCATTTAAATTATCTACAGGATTAGGAGCTGGTTTTGGAAGGAAACAATATGCATGTGGTGCAATTAGTGCAGGTGTGATTGTGTTAAGTTTGAAATATGGAAGTGAAAATCCTGAAGAAGATATTAAAAAAGATGAAACTTATTCTCATGTTTTTCAATTTATTGAAAAAATGGAAAAACAACTTGGAAATATAAACTGTATTGATCTTCTGGACTGTGATATTTCTACTGAAGAGGGAAGAATAAAATGTAGTGAATTTGGATTAACTCAAAAAATATGTCCTAATTGTATCAGAATCGTTGCAGAATATTTAGAAAAAACTATTTATTGAATTAGATAATATCTTATTATAAACATATGATTTTTTTGTAAAATAAAAGATTACTTCAATATAATTATGTAAAGGGAATTATGGAACTTCAACACATGAAACTTCAAATCCTGGAATTGGGTTTGATTATTATCGCGGCATATATTGGTGGTTTAGCTGCTAGAAGATTAAAAATTGGTGAAGTAATTGGTCAAATTCTTGGAGGTATATTAGTCGGACCTCATTTTTTAATATTAATTCAACGTTTATTATTTAAATACAGTAATTTCGAAAATTATTCGATTTTTAAACCTGTGTATCATTTTTTTCGTCATGGATTTGAGGAATATAGTATAATTTTTGAAGATTATCATTTTTTTGTATTTCTGTTTCTCGGTATAATAGCATTTTCGCTGGGTGAAGAATTACATCTGAAAAGGATAAAACAAGTAGGTATTAAAGCAACATATATTTGTATATTACAAGCTATGCTAACTTGGGTTTTATTATCAAGTGGGTTCTACTATATATTTAAATTTACACTAATCAATTCATTGTTAATCGGTTCAATTGGTATTGCTACTGCTCCGGCTTTGACATTTATTCTAATGAATAAATTACGGATAGAAGGAAAGTTGAAAAGTATTTTGGCAAATATTGTTGTATTAGATGATATTATTGAGGTATTATTCTTTTCAGTTTTTTTAAGTATTGCAATAAGTGCTAAGAAAGGTGGAAAATTATCTGCAATTCATATAGCAGAACATGTGTTCTTTGAATTTTTCTTCGCAATTTTAATAGGCGTATTAATTTATTTTGCTTTGAAACTGGCTTTAAAGACTGGAATTCCTCCCGAAGAAAAACATGATACTGATGAAACTTTTATTTTTACAATGCTTTCAAAACATCCAACTCCATCTGTAGAAATTTTATTAATAATAGTCGGAACTATAGCAATAGGATTAGCTATTGCATTACATTTTGGGCTACCTTTCCTTGTAACAGCTGTAGTTGCAGGATTTTTAATATCTAATTTCCATTCTCATATAATTTTTGATTCATTAAAAATTGGAAGTGTCATGCCAATTTTTAATCTTATGTTTTTTGGAATTATCGGTGCAAGTATCCGGTTGGAAACATTTTCTATGGAATCATTGGTGTTTGTAATCGGTTATATTGTTCTTAGATCTACTGGAAAAATTGTAGGTAATTATGTTGGTTGTAAAATTACTAATCAGGATCCTAAAGTAACAGCCTGTTTACCCAAATTAATGTTACCTCAGGCTGGAATGGCTGCTGTAGAAACTATATTAGTCGCAAGTGTTTTAGGTGGTACTGGTGGAGAAAGAATATTTAACACTATTATTCCTGCATTAGTTATATTTGAACTTGGTGGTGCATATTTATCTGAAAAAACATTAATAAAATGGAAAACATGGATTACAGGTGAACGAGAAGTCCTGAGAGCTTCCGGTGATATACAGATTGCGGGACATGATTTTGTTGATTTGATATCAAACAGAGCAATTCTAATGCATGCAACGACAAAAGAACAAGCAGTTTTTGAACTCTCACGACTCATTGTTAAAGAAAGAAATATTCATGATATATCCATTTTTACCCGACCAATTTTAGAACGTGAACAACTGGGTTCAACAGGTCTTGGAAATGGTATTGCTTATCCTCATTGTAGAAGTGAATTTGTTGATAAAGTTATGGTTGTATGTGGTATAGTTGAGAATCCCATTGATTGGAAAGCTATTGATAAACTCCCTGTTGATTTATTATTTCTGATAGTATCTCCAAAAGAACAACCTGAAAAACATCTTCAGGCATTAAGAACTATTTCTACAATAATTTCAAAACCAAATTTTACAAATGATTTAATTGGATCTATTAAAACAAATAAATTTGATGCTTTTTGTAATAAAATTACTTTATCTTAAATTTATTTTTACTCTATTTTCAATTCCAGGAAACATACATCTGTTCTCTTTTATTTACTCTTTCCAGATAATCTTTTGTTTCTTTGTATGGTAAATTCTTAATTAATTTTTTATAAACCCACTTGGAATTGTGAGCATTGACGGTTTTAGCTGTTGTACCAAGTTTTTTGGTACCTGTGATTGCTCTTGCAACATTTCCTGCACCCGTATTGTATGCACAAACAGTACAATAATAAGCTGCCTGATCATTTTTAATTTTTTTAAAATAAACATATCTGATTTTAGAAAGGTATGCACAACCAAGTTCAATATTATTTTTTGCATTATATAAATATCGTGATTTTAATAGTTTATCCTTTTTATAAATATAATTATATGCATCTCTTCCACCACTTCTTGGGACAAGTTGCATCAAACCATAAGCAGGCACATGAGAACGTGCTTTAGGATTATAATATGATTCTGTATGCATTACTGCAAACGCAACACTCGGTTTTATTTTAAATCTTTTTGATTGTTTAATAACTTCAGTTTTAAATCGTTCTGCTCTTTGTTCTATATGATTTGGAACCATGTTAATTCGCACTTTATATTTAATCCTGGTTTTTCCATCTTTTGCCTTATATTCCTTTTTCCGGATATTACTTTTATTTATAGTATTTTTTGTATATTTATCTGCATTTTTCTTTGTAACAGTCTTTCCTCTTGTAGTTTTAATTTGTTTTTGAAGTAAAGGTTTTTGATCATTTCCTTTTTGAGTCAATAATTCTTTTAATTTTTTTTGTAATCTTTTTTTTGCAAGAAGTTCACGCTGTTTTTCTGCTTTTTTAGGTTTACTGTCAATTTTTGGTTTTTCTACAATTACTTCAACATCAATTATTCCGTTTTTAAAATTTACACTACCTCTGGCATTTAAATCTTTATCATAATTTACATATTCTTCTTTTGTATCAATTTTTTTATCACCCCACTTTTTCATAATTTCTTCTTCCAGGGCTTTCATTTCTTCATCAACTTGTTTTTCATATAAATCATACTCTCTACTGATTTTTTCTTCATAAAACCTGAATTCTTTTTCAATCTGAGCATAATAATCTGTTGTCTCATTTTCTAAAGCTTTTAATGCTGCCTTTTCTTCTTCCATAATTTGTTCTATGCTCTTTTCCTGAGTAAATATAAAAGTACTGATAACTAATAAGGTTAAAATTAGTTTAACTAATGTTTTCATAATAAATTCCTGTTTTTAAATCGGTTAATATGATAAATAATAAGTAAAACGTAAAGATCTATCGGGTTCAATAGATTTTTCAAATAAATTTACTAAGGAAAATTCTATACTTGTGGAAGAGGTAAAAGCAACTCTTAATCCGGCATTGATTTTTCCTTTTCGAAATATATCATCAAATTCTGATACAAAAAGTATTCTTCTTAATATCTGTTGCTCATAGGCAGCAAACATATATAAATTATTCATTTTCAAATCTTTAATTACATGAGTCGTTCCAACACCAATATATGTTTTCCCACTTCCTAATAACCATTTCCACCCATTAAAAAGAGTTTTACCAAAAACTGTGAATAATCCCCTGGGTTCACTCCATTTTTGTACTAAATTGTTGAGTTGATCCAAACTAGTTTCCGAAAATTCTGTATTTGCGTATCCTATTGCAGCAGAAGGATACCATGTACCTTCATTCCAAAATCGAAATTTAGTGTGAAAATAAGGTGTTCGGAATTTGACATTTTTATCAGTTAATACATTTTTTGCAATTATAGTAGTTCCAAATTCTAATCTATTCCAAAATCCAATCGATGAGTTAATCTCCAAATTGCCAGCAATATTTGTCCTGAAATCAAGACTAAAATGTCTTCTGTTTTGTGTATAAGGTGTTGGTATATTGATTAGACTCGTTATACGCATTGGAAACTCAGTAATTACAGCAATATTTTCGTTGATATTTTCACCGGCAATATATGGAGATCCAACAATTCTTTTTGCACCAATATATTTACGTTGCCAATAATCTGTATTATATTTTGCGTATTTCACACCATCACTGGAACTGGCATGTATCATTCTATGGTCATCTACATAAATTCCTACATGACTAATTCCACGACCAAAAGTATTGAAAAAAAGTAAATCACCTTTTATTAATGAATTTTTAGAAATAGTTTTTCCAATTTTATACTGTTCCTTACTGGTTCTTGGAAGTAATATTCCCTGATTTTTATATATCTGTGACGTAAATCCGGAACAATCTACACCATTTGGAGTAGTTCCTCCCCAGACATAGGGAGTTCCGATATATTGATTAGTCGTATTGTCAAACTTATTTATATC
Organism: Fidelibacterota bacterium; assembly: GCA_029939785.1. Lineage (GTDB taxonomy): Bacteria > Fidelibacterota > UBA2242 > UBA2242 > JAFGTP01 > JAOZSG01. Next base: position 9,356 of record JAOZSG010000110.1, read on the forward strand.
TAACTTAGAAAAAGTACCGGTAGTTTTTACACCTGCACAATGATATAAAAAGTATGAAAATAAAATCAATAAAATGAATAGTGGTTTTTTCATCTAAATTCTCACGTCTTTTAGATTTATTTATATTAGATTGATTTAATTAATAATTAGAATAATGTCAAGGTCTATAAAAAAACCAGTTATACCTGAAACAATTACAATTTTAGATTTTTTAAAATAGATTATAATATCTTGAATCAGATATAAAATTATCTTCATTGTGATTTGTAAGTTTTGTGACGTTACCATTTTTAAAATTTACTTTGATAATACAACCTTCATCGTCTCCTATTTCTCCAACAAAATAAAATATTTTGTCATCACTTAAATATATTCCTCCATCAAAATCATAATCAGGAATATTTACAGAATTTATCAAAATTGAATCCTGAAAAAGTTTAAAGTTACTATTTTCATTATAGTTATAATAGATTTTATATTTATCATTTTGATAGGCAAGTTTATCCGCGTGGTTTTCCAGAGAAAATATTTCTTGTGAATAATCATTTAAATCAATTT
>JAOZSG010000420.1 GCA_029939785.1 Fidelibacterota bacterium
TAAAACTTCACTTTCCCCATAATAGTATTTCCAGTCCAATTAGCTTCTGCTGTTGGTAAAAATCCACCATCAAAACCAGACCAGGCTGTATGCATTAAACCAAGCATCAGATCAGGCTCTTTGTCTCCTACCAATAAAATGTCAACATTATTCATTGGATCCCACCAGGAAACACCAACAGTTTTCATTCCATATCTATGATAATTATACAATTGGTTAAAAGTTTTTTGTTTTTGCCAATGATAAACACCTACATAATTCCAATCAAGAACCACAATATCTCTTGGAATTCCTTCCACAGCACCAACAGCATCTATCATTATCGCATTTTGATAATCATTGAAAAGATCACCCCACATATGAATTTCAACATCTTTGCTATATTTTCGGATAATGTCATGTACACGAGTAATTTCATCAATCATCAATTCCTGATTTGTCAGACCACGAGCCAAACATCTGCTGTCTTTATTAATAAATCCGGCTTCATCCTGGCTGATATGAAAATATTTAGGTTTTAAAATTGTTAAAATATTTCCAATAACTTTATCCATTATCACCCAAGCTTTTGGATCAGATGGACAACTTGCAGGATGAGCAAATCTTGAAAAATCAACAGCATCATAACTCAATAATAATTTTTTTCCATAATATTTTTTATTAGTAATTTTTACTACAGGAGGTTTTGCAGAAACAAGTTCAAAATCTTTATCCCTTGTCAATTCTTTACCTTTTTGTGTTTTGACATGAAGATGTGTAGATTCGCAATCATGAATTCGGGGAACATTCAATTTGATAATTCCATCAGAAGCAACTTTCCATTCTTCATTTTCATAATATATACCTTCATCCAAATCAGAATCAATTACTCTTGTGATCGTTCCTGCTCCAAAAGTTTCAATGTAAGGAACCGGTTCAATATATCTTTGATTGCAATATTCAAACATTTCTTTGATATTTTTTTGGTTTTCAGCATTATCAAGATCATTATAATTTCCAGAATTGATATAAACAATATTGTATCTTGCTTTTGCATACTTTTCAACTAATTCTTCAAACTCTTTTGTTTTAGTTTCACCACTTGCAAGTACCGGACGATATTTGAATGTTGGCCAATCTGTTACAATTGCATTTTCTATACTTTTTTTCTGTTCAACAAGTTCTAAAAATGTAGAAACACCATAATACAAACCACGTTCACATCGTGCACTGATTTCCACTTTATTTTTACTAATTTTAAGTAAATAAGCATCTTCTTTATTTGGTATTTCTTTAGATTCTGATAATTTAATTGAAATAGTTTTTGATTTACTTTTCTTAGTAAAATTTGGTTTCACAGCAAAAGTTTGTTCCCAGATACGTGAAATTTCAGAAGTGATAAAATCATCTTTTTGATATGCAATATTCCATTTTTTTGTGATTTTTGTACTTCCTTTAGTCTTATTAATATTTTTAGGCTGTAAAAATAATCCTTTGTAAGCATCTTCTGTTTTTATTAATTCTGCAGCCTCTTCAAATCCTCTCTCAATACCATCTTTGTATCTTCTGTATCCATAAGGATGTCCCAGCAATTTATTAGCATCATCCAACCAGCGTAATGTTCCAAAAAAATCAGTAATATAATTAGCTCTGGCTGAAATTGGCATTTCTGGTAATTCAGTATGAATCAAAGTTTTCATTTCATCAACAATTTTGTCATCTCTATCGAGGTATCCATAGCATTTATAATCTTCACCATTCAAATCAAGAGTAGTAATTACCTGATATTCACGATCTTTGAATTCTTTAGCAGGAATTTCAATTTTCTGACCTAGTTTTACTGATATTTCCTTTTTATGATCTGAAGTAAGTGATTTGAAAACCATTTTTGCTTTAGGTAAATTTTTCAATGCTGCCATTGTATTTTTATCACCTGCATATCCTATAACATTTTCACCATCTCTGTGAAATTCTAATGTCATTTTCTCATCTAAATTTTTCTGAATTTTCTTCCAGGCATCTTCTTCAGATACAGGTCGCAAAGTAAATCCCCAGCCACCAAAACCCTGATCAATTTTTATTAATACAAGATTATTTCCTTTTTTCAATGGAAAACTAAGATATTCATTATCCTGAAAAACCGGACGTGGCATATGTATTTTGTGAATCAATTCTCCATTGACATAAACTTTAGCACCATCATTAGAGCCAAAGCCGAATACTTTATCCTGATCTTTATCACTTTTGATCCAACAAGCAGCATAAGCTTCTACACCATCATTTGGAGTAAATACATTTTTCAAATTTACCTGGAATTGATCACTTGTATATTTTTCCCATACAAATTCTTTATTGTCCCATTTTACTTTCATTCCTTCAACAGGTTTGATACCTGTTTCGCCACCATGTTCAACAAGGAAATCTTCATTCCATCCCAAACAATCATCTGTATGATAATAATGAGTTTCACCTTCCGGTAAATTATTAGGAAATGGTCCTATTAGTAAAAATTCTTTCATTGGTTCGCCATTTGGCATAGTTTCACTTTTATACTGCTGAGAAAACAACAATAATGGAAGCATTAGCATTAAAATAATCGTTTTTTTCATTTTTTATACCTTTTTTATATTTTAGGGGCTTAGGC
>JAOZSG010000421.1 GCA_029939785.1 Fidelibacterota bacterium
CAATTCAGAAAAATTGTAATCTGTAAATGAAAACTTTACATTATTTTCCAAAGCAGTCTGATCCTCAGAATCACAAAGGATTATCGAATAACCTGACTTCCTGCATTCATTTTTCAGAGCCCGGGCTATGGTGGAAAAAAAAGGATTTGATATGTCAGGAATTACTAATCCAATGGTAAAAGATTTTTGAAGCCGTAATCCTCTGGCAGTTTGATTGGGAGTAAAATTAAAATCCTGTGCTGCCTTCCTGATAACAGCCTGTGTATCTTTGCTGATCCTGTAATCATCGCCTTTTCCATTCAAAACCCGTGAAATAGTTGATGTGGAAAATTCAAGTTTTTTATTTTTTATAAAGAAGTGGTTTTCTAATTATCTAAAAAATTACTTAGAAAACCCAGGATAGTTTTGTAAATAGTGTTTGGGCTTTTCCTTCAACATCTGTATACTTTGCTGTACCTTCCTGATAGGCAATCTGAATTGAGCCAAATGGCGGTAAAAATCTCCAGACAAAAACAAATTGAACTGATTTGCGTAACATTTCAAATTCAGGATTATACCATTCTCCAAAATAACTATTTTTTGATTGATAAAAGGCTTTAAAATAAAGGTCCTTATTTACATAGTAACTACTACGAAAAATATGGATCAGATTATTGTCTTCAGGTTCAGATGGATCCAGCCAATATCTTTCAATTGAATATTCGGCATTCCAACCTTCAATAATTTTAAATTCAATTCCACCTGAAATCTGCTCGATATTGCGATCAAAATTCTTTCCAAAAGCATATTCAATATCAAATTTTAACTTATTCTTCGAATCATACTGAATTTCATTTGTAATCATATTATTGTGAAAATCTTTTTCAAAATAAGGTAAATATTTGGCCTTATAGTCATTGGAAAATGAAATTTCATATTCCCATTTTTTCAGGAATTGAAATTCAACATTATATTGTTCCACATAACTTCTCTTTTTACCTTCAAGGCTCCAATACTGATTATAATTAACATCAGTTTCAATTGCTTGTAAAAATCCAGAATTAATCCAAAAAGTGTGACTGACATTGGTATCAAATTCATTTCTGTCATCATGACGAACAAATCCAGTTTCATTCATATTTTCTTTGACGCCTTCACCAAAATGAGACAATCGGATATGAAAATGAGAAAATTGCGAATCATATGATGGTCGTACAAATCCAGTCCACACACTTTCCTTTGCAATACCGTGAGAATGTATTATCTGTGAAGTCATGCCTAAAACATCTGAAGCAAAAAGTGTTGCAACCAGCCCTACAGATCCGGAATTAATATTATCATAATTACGATTTACACCAATTATTCCAAGAGTTGATCCTTTTCTAAATTCACGGTTGATCCGGAATACAGAATATAAAGCATTTTTACCGGCTTTGATATTTTCCCCAGCTGTTGATGGATCAGACTGAGTAGCTAATCCATTTATTTTCCACTTTCCGACTTTACCATTTACCTTTATTCCCCAAGGAATTTCACCAATCCTTCGGCAATAAAATTGTTTTACTCGGGTAGAATAATTTTCTCCACCCTCAAGGAAGAATGGACGTTTTTCAGGATAACTCATTTCAAATCGGCTAAGATTTACTTTTTCTACATCGGCTTCCACAGTGGCAAAATCAGGATTCAGAGTAAAATCCACACCAAAATTGGAAACAGGATTATAACGAACATCCAAACCAACATTATTTTCTGGTTTTTTCCCCTCTATAAATTCTACCTGACCATAGGGTATGATTGAGTAGGTTTTTATTTTTAGATTATCAAGTTGTAAGGATGATAATTTTCCAAACTGTGAAACCCGCATTATATTAGTTAAATTTTTACTCGTAAAACTCGATTCATTTAATCGTGCTATTCTTCTGCCAAAATTCACGCCCCAGGAAGTATCATTGGTATTAAACTTTAATGATTTGAAAGGAATTCCAATTTCTACAGACCACCCGGTTTTAGTAATTTTAATGGCTGAATACCAGGTTTCATCCCAGGTATAATCTTCCGTACGTCCGTTATCTGCAATCTTTCCTTCTTTCTGTGTACCCAAAGGATTGATCAAAAATACATAACCATTATTTTTATCATTAAAAGTATCTAACAAAATTCCAATTGCATCATCCTGGATAATATTTCCATCTCTCTTAGTAATTTTCGAAGTGATTTTTGAAGGATCAGGGTCATAACATATAAATCCAAAATATATCATTTCTTTATCGTAGACAACCTTTACTTCAGTATCCATTTTGGAGGGTTTGCCATTTTCCGGCTCGAACTGATAAAAGTCATTTAAACTTTCAGCATTTTGCCAGGATTCTTCGCTCAGTATTCCATCAATTAAAATATTGTCAGTTATATGACTTGCATTTATATTTTGAGCAACAAGACTTTGAGTAATAACAAAACCGGTGATAATCAGTTTAATTGTGAAACAAAAATATTTTAAATATTGATTTTGTATAGAATAAATTATTTCAAATTTCATAGCCTATTCATCTTTTTTTACAATTTCCCATATTTTATTTAATTTATTCCATAAATATGAGTCAAACAATAATAAATGCCAACTAAGATAAATGC
>JAOZSG010000422.1 GCA_029939785.1 Fidelibacterota bacterium
ATAAATGGGCAGAAAAATGTGGTGTGTATGATTTTGAAGAAGGACAGGATTTAGGTTGGTAAAAAAATTACAAAATAGATTTGACAACTTCGTAAAAAGTAAAAATTTTAACGCAAAGGACGCAGAGGACGCAAAGCCCCACAGAGATTTATTTATAGTTTCTGCTGTGCTATGCGAAACGTAGTGAAGAATAGCGTTGAAAAATACTTTTTACGATTTCATCAGATTTAACAAAGGAATTATTAAAATGAAGAAAGCAATTTTATTATTAATCATTATTGTTGGTTTTAATACCATATTTGCTCAACAGTTTCTTGAGCAAAGAAATAGTTTTCGACTAATCGATTGGAAATTTTATAAAGGAGATTGCTCTCTTGCCGAAAGTCCGGTTATGGTGTCTTATGATAATTGGGAAGATGTAACCGTACCGCATACCTGGAATGCAAAAGATATTTTGAATGAAGGTGTAAATAATTACTACCGTGGTGTTGGCTGGTACAGAACTAATTTGAACTTAGAAGCACCAAAAGGTGATAATCGTTATTTTATTCGCTTTGAAGGTGTTGGATTAACAGCAGAAGTTTTTGTGAATGGGAAATTTATCGGCGATCATAAAGGAGCTTATTCGGCTTTTACTTTTGATATAACTTCCTATCTTAATTTGTCTGGTGAAAACCTTGTAGCAGTTCGTGCCGACAATTCCATACGTCATGATGTTGCTCCCAATGGAGTCGTTTTATATCCTGTGTTCGGAGGAATTTATCGTCCTGTAACAGTTTTTGAAACATCCGATGTCTGTATTTCACCCTTAGATTACAGTTCAGCCGGAGTGTATATAAAACAAAACGATGTATCGGATCAATCAGCAGATATTAGCGTTGAGACTATGTTGGATTATCATCCCTTTGTGCCGGTAATAAGGAATGATTTAAAACTTTTCAGCCCTGATATCAAAAAAGAAAAATCAAAACTTCGGGCTGATATTCATGATAATAGTCCTGATTCCAGAAAAGATGATTCCGGACTTCTTGGTGAATATTTTGATAACGCAAACTGCAAAGGCAAACCAGTTTTCAAAAAGATTGATAAGACACTGAATTTTGATTTTGGTACTGAATCTCCTGACCCAAGAATTCCTATTGACAATTTTTCAATTCGCTGGACCGGTAGTTTTACGCCACCATCAAGCGGTATGTATAAGTTTGAACTTAGAAGTGATGATGGATCACGTCTGTTTCTTGATGGCAAAGAAGTTATTGATAATTGGAAGCAACAAGCCCCAGTAAGGAAATCAACAGAAGTTAAATTAACTGCAAATAAAAAAGTAAAAGTTAAAATTGAGTATAATGATATTGCCTATGGAGGTCTTGTTAGTTTCGATTGGAAATTGCTAAATCAAGAAATAGTAGCTGAAAAGAAACCAGAGACTATATGGCTAAATACAGTCATTACTGATGCTGATGGTAAGGAAATCGCTTCTCAGCGTAAAGAAGAAAGTGTTGATTACAATTCTGTAATTTCCACTACACAGAATTTTAACATTAAGAATCCACACTTGTGGAATGCAAAAGCAGACCCATATTTATATACTGTGAATGTTACAATAGAAGATGCAGCCGGGAATAAATTAGACCGTGTATCTCAACCACTTGGTATAAGATATTTTAGAGTAGAAAGAGATAATGGATTATTTTTGAATGGAAAGTATTTGGATTTTTATGGAATCTGTCGTCATCAGGATTGGGAAGGAATCGGGAATGCCCTTACTGATGAACATCACGTAGCAGATATGGAAGATATTATGGAGATGGGAGCAAATGGTATTCGTCTTGGCCATTACCAACATGCTGATATTGTTCACCGTTTTTGTAATGAAAATGGTTTAATACTTTGGGCAGAAATTCCGGTAGCTCCACCACATAAAACTAATAATGTAAAGGCTTATGTTGAAAATACTGTAAGCCAGATGAAGGAATTGGTTAAGCAGAATTACAACCATCCAAGTATTTTGTTTTGGGGCATTTATGATGAGGTGGATATGACCACTGAACATGCAAAGCTATTAAACAGTACAATTAAAGAATTGGATAGTCAACGCCTCACAACACAAGCCGAATTTGTTGAGGAGGTTAACGGACGAATTTATGAAACCGATATTGTTGCTTGGAACAGGTATTATGGTTGGTATTATGGCGAATTTGAACAGTATGGAGAATGGTTTGATGAGATGCATAAGGAGCATCCTGAATTGATTATAGGACTTGGTGAATTTGGTGCCGGTGGAAGTATATCTCAACAGCAGGAAAATCCAAGCCGTCCAGACTCTTATACAGGTAATTTTTATCCTGAACAATATCAAAGTTATTACCACGAAAAAACATGGGAGCAGATTAAAGATCGAAATGATATGTGGTGCAAATTAATCTGGATTATGTATGATTTTAGTTGGCCTGGAGTTTACCGAGGCGACCGTCCTTCAATTAATCAAAAAGGAATGATTACACACGACAGAAAAGTTAAAAAGGATGCATTTTATTTCTATAAGGCAAATTGGTCGGATGAACCAGTATTGCGTATTACAAGCCGTCGTAATACAGAAC
>JAOZSG010000423.1 GCA_029939785.1 Fidelibacterota bacterium
AAAGCTCTTCAAACTTAAATCTATATCGTGCTTTTCTCAATTCATCTATTGAATCTGGAAAATGAATTTGATGAATCGCTTTATTAATTGGCATTAATTTATATTTTTGTGTTAAATCAGTGGTTAATACCTCTGGGATATCCTGTTTATAAGTTTCAAAGATGATTCCGAAAATTTTTCTAAATCCTCTGGAATCAAATCCTTTGATTTTTAGGTCTGAAGTCGATGAATAAAGAGGTATTATCCGGGCTGTATTAAGTGTATCATATTCCTGTTTTTCCAACTTGTCGTAATCAGGATGCACTATCTGATAGCCATTATAATATTCCAACTTACCATTAACCGCAATTTTTTCACCCGGCTGCAATGATTTTTGAATATATTTTGCACCATTAAACCAGATACATTTTAAAATCCCGGTGTCATCAGATAATGTAATCTGGTAATATCCACGCTTCCGGGTTTTTACATAATCACCATCAACAATTTCACCAACAATTGTAACATTGTCACCAACATTTGCATCTTCAATGGATGTGATATTACTACGATCAAGGTATCTTCGTGGAAAATGATATAGCAAATCAATATAGGTTTTTATTCCAACCTGCTGTAACGCATCTGCCCGTTTTGGTCCGATGCTTTTTATATAAGTTACTTCTGACTCTGGTAATATTATTTTTAGGTTGTTTAAATTATTTGACATTTTTTCTTTATTGTAAATTTATCAATTTTAATTTTCAACAGGAAAATATATTTAATAATCCAATATCATTCAATATAAATATAATCAATGCTTAACTTGCATTTTTTATGTCTGCCATCTGGCTGATGACATTATCGTAGGAGGTTTGTATAACTTCTATTCGTTAATATAGTTAAGGAGTTTAACTAAATGTGGTTTGCGAAGTGTCAATCTCAGTATTCAGAAAACAGGATTTAATTAAAAATCACTTTCACTATTCCAACAATAATAGATAAACAAATAACTGCAATAAATAAATGAAACCTATAAGTAAATAAAAATTCTTCAAGATTATATAACCAGTTGTGTTTTACTTTAATCAGCGGAGTAATGTCTTTCTCACAATTGCTAAATATATTAGATGTTTCAATATTATTGCATTTATCCTTTGTCTGTTTTAAAATTTCATCAAATTTTTTGTTATTCAAAACTGATCTCCATTTATTTCATGATCATTCTAATTGATAAATAAATGTTTTGAGGAAAAATCCGGATCAGAAGTAATATTTACACCGAGTTTTCTTAAACCTGCTTCATCTCCAGGTGTAGGTATATGAGTCAAATGAATCTCGCATCCACGTAATTCTTTCAGTTTTTCAACAGCTATTTGTGCAGCAGGATTTAGGATTGCACTTATACTTAAAGCAATTAAAGTCTCATCTAAATCCAAACTTACTCTTTTCCCGTTTAAGATATCAGTTTTTAAGAATGAAAGTGAATCAATAACATTCTTAGGAATCAAATCGACTTTTTTGGGAATATTTGTCAAATATTTTACAGTATTTAGTATTAGGCTTGAGGAAGCATGCATTAGCTGAGAATTTTCACCTTTAATTATAGTGCCATCTTTAAGTTCAATTGCAGCTCCACAATAAATGCCATCGTTTCCTTTGTTTTTGGATTGGGCACTAACGGAAGCTTCTCTCGCCGGATTAACTACTTTTCTATCTTCTACTTTTGCTCCACAATTATTCATGATAAGTTGTGCATGATCCAGAACATCTTTATCAACGAGCCCCATTGAATATTCGCAGGTACATCTGAAATATCTTCTGATTATTTCCTGTTTTGATGCTTCCTGAACTATAGAGTCATCAATAATTCCGAAACCAGCTCTATTAACGCCCATATCTGTAGGAGATTTATAAAATGATTCCTCACCTGTTATTTTTTCTACTATTCTTCTGAGTAAAGGAAATGCATCTATATCTCTGTTGTAATTTACTGTGGTTTCACCATATGCTTCAAGATGGTGATGATCGATTAAATTAATATCTTTTAAGTCAACTGTTGCAGCTTCATAAGCAATATTTACCAGATGTTTTAATGGAAGATTCCAGATGGGAAATGTTTCGAATTTTGCATAACCAACTTTTACACCATTTTTATTTTCATGATATAATTGACTAAGACATGTTGCTAATTTTCCACTTCCCGGACCCGGACCAGTAATTACGACAATAGGTTTTGTGGTTTTGATCATATCATTTGCCCCATAGCCTTCATCACTCACAATTAAGTCAACATCAGTGGGATAACCTTTGGTAAATTTATGAGTATAAACTTTGACCCCTCTACGCTCAAGCTTATTTTTAAAAGATTTTGCAGAAGGTTGATTTTCATATCGGGTAATTACTACAGCTGTAATATTTATTCCCCATTCTTTAAAATCATCAATTGTTTTGAGGGCATCAGAATCATAAGTAATTCCAAAATCTGCACGGATTTTTTTCCTTTCAATATCTCCAGCATAAATGCATAAAATAACATCAATTTTGTCTTTTAATTTTTGCAATAAACGCATTTTTACATTTGGATCAAACCCCGGAAGAACTCTTGATGCATGATAATCAA
>JAOZSG010000424.1 GCA_029939785.1 Fidelibacterota bacterium
TGAAAGAAGTGCTCAAGTAATAATCTATAACCATCTAAGATTTATTTGTGAAATAAAGGGGGTTAAATTATCAAGAGAAAGTTATGCTGCTGATGGAAGTATTGATTTTCATTTTCACTATACAAAAAACGATATGTCAATGAATATATGTGTTGAATTAAAAAATGCTCATCATGGGAATTTGCAGCATGGTATTGACACTCAACTTCCATTGTATATAAAAGATATAGGAAATAGAGAAGGAATTTTTTTAGTTTTATGGTATAAATCAGACATATTTAAAAAACCGACGGGTTATGAATCAATTGAGCAGTTACAAAAATTTTTAGAATCAAAAACACCAAATAAACTTAATATTAAAACGATGATTATAGATTGTACAAAAAAAGAAAGTCCGTCTAAAGTAAAATGCTAACAATTTAGTGGAGACCAACTGAAAGAGCTGTTCTATTTTGGCTATTTTTTAGACTTTTTGAAGTTTTTGGAATTTGGATAGATTTTTAGATATTAACTTTCAGTGGCTCACCATTGTCCGTTAGACCTAAAATATAGGATATTAAGTATTGATGGATACATATATCAAAACCAAAAGAACTTTTTAATAATTTATAAACTTAAATGAATATTAATCCCAAAGCATAAAAAAATATTGATATATCGAACCAGAATTGGTACATTTAAATATGAAGAAAAATTTTCAATTAAATATTGTATTTTATAAAACACATACTGGGAAGGAACCAGTTAGAGATTGGCTACAAAAATTGTCTCGTGAAGAAAAAAAAATAATTGGCGAAGATATTAAAACTGTTCAGTATGGTTGGCCTTTGGGAATGCCTCTTATCCGAAAGATTGAAGCAAATATTTGGGAAGTTCGTTGTTATTTAAATAATAGGATTGCTCGAGTATTATTTACAATAATAAATGAAAATATGATTCTTCTTCATGGTTTTATTAAAAAAACTCAAAAAATATCAGAATCTGATATTAAGTTGACAAAAAAAAGATTAATAGAAGTTAGGAGTCAACAATTATGAATAACAAATTTATTGGAAGTAACTTTGATGATTTTCTTGAAGAAGAAGGTTTACTTGCTGAAGTAGAAGCTAAAGCAATAAAAAGAGTTGTAGCTTTTCAAATAAGTGCATTAATGGAAGAACATAATCTTACTAAAACAGCAATGGCAAAACGAATGAAAACTAGCCGGTCTTCTATTAATAGATTACTTGATCCCAAAAATGAATCTGTAACACTTCAGACTTTAGAACGTGCGGCTTTAGCTTTAGGAAAAAGAGTTCAGATTAATTTTATTTAGTATGTATCAGAGTTTAAATTTTTCTATAAAAATTTTGATAAATTAATTAATTTAAAGGACTTATGTATGTCTGAAATAAATTTTAAATGTAAAAAATGTATGATGGTTTTCAATTGTGATTTAGGAAAAATATCATTTCCTCCAGATCTAGAAAGACCAAAATTTGAAAAAGAAATAGTATGTCCAAAGTGTGGGAAACTATCGATTAATCAAGTGGAATTAACTGAACTTGGACAATCACAGCTTACAGAAATTCATTTATCTTCATTAAAATAATATAAGAAGATTTTTATATTTGATATAATTGATTAATTTTACGAGACTTAACTGGTCTAACAATCGTCTGCACACTAACTGCTGGAGCTGTTTTTTGTTTGATATTTTTGAGGGTTTCCAAAGCATTTTTGAAATAATCAAGAATTTACGGATTCTTACCCGCAGTAGGTGAGACTCGTTCGTTAGCATTAAATAAAAAGTGGAGACATTCATGAAGTTACAATTAACTATTCTGTTGATAATTTTTATTGTTAGTTGTTCCAATATAATAAGTTCAAATGATAGTCCAAATAAAAAATTAAAATTAAAAAGTGAAACTTGGTATCATTTACATAATGATTTGGAATTAAAATATATCGAATACACTTATTATAATAATGATTCAATAAAAACTGTAACTGAAAAAAGAGATGATTATGATTATGAAAAAAAATATTTTTATAATTCTGATGATCAAATTGAAAAGATAATTGTATACAACTATGAAAATTCAATTGATACTATTTATCATTATTATTTACAAAGTAACTTATTATCTATGAAAATTACTATTCATACAACACCAAATTTTTGTTATAATGATACAACTAAATTTAAATACAATTCAAACAACAACCTCATCCAGACAATATCACAACCTGGAAACCAAGATGGCATTTATAAATCGCAATATGAATACAATGATGATTTATTAATTTCAAAAATAAATTATTATAATGATGAATTGATAAGAAAATATGAATATCAATATAAAGATCGATTAAAAATAAAAGAAACAATATCTAGTAATGGTAATATCCAGCATATATATGTTTATGAATATAAAAAGAAATTAGTAACCATTATTAATGAATATTTGTCAAATTTATCAAATCTTATTTCAACGATTGAATTTAAATACAATAAAAATAATTATTTAAACTATAAAAAAGTAAAAGTTCCACCTTATAGTTCTTTTGTTGACCATGAGATATATTATAATTACTATGATTAAAAAATGCTAAC
>JAOZSG010000111.1 GCA_029939785.1 Fidelibacterota bacterium
CAGGATGAATTTGGAAATTATGGAGACTGGATTGAATTATATAATTTTGGTGAAAATGATGTGGATTTGACAGGAATGCATATGACAGATATTGTAGATAATACTACATTATATACTTTTAATCCTGCAGTTGTTCAGGCTGGTGGATATTTACTAATCTGGTGTGATGGAACAACAGAAGATCCCATTACTAATCCTGATACATTACATGCAAATTTTAAACTCGGTGCCGGTGGTGAGAGTATTAAACTATCATTAAATGAATATACAATAATTGATTCTGTAACTTTCGGATCACAAACAGCAGATATCTCTTATGGTCGATACCCTGAAGGAACAGATAATTGGATAACATTCTCTATTCCAACACCAGGTGAAACCAATACTTATGAAGAAGGTCCTATTATCTCAGATTTAGTTCGGCAACCAATGTTTCCTGAATACACTGAAGTAGTCAACATTACAGTAAAGGTTACAACAAATGCGACTAATTTAGTGGTCACTTTAAAATATAACTCAGGCACAGGGTATATTGATGCTCAGATGTTTGACGATGGTTCGCATAATGATGGTACAGCAGGGGACAATGTGTATGGAGCAGTAATTCCTGCTCAGGATAAGGGCTCAAATGTTAGTTGGTATATTATTGCTACAGATGATATGCCATCAAAATCATCTTTCCCAACTGATGCACCGGTAAGTGTATTATCATATCGGGTAACAGATTGGACACCTACACACGTAACTGACTTAACTGTTAATGAACCATCTGGTTTAGCTTATAACAGTAATACAGGGACATTATTTACAAATAATGATGGAACTATTTCTGATATTTATGAAATTAGCACCTCCGGTGACTTATTGAATACTCTATCAGTACAAGGTACAGACTTTGAAGGAATTGCTTTTAATGCTACCTATGATACAATATATGTTGTTGAAGAAGTAAATTGGAAAATTGTAAAATATACTTTAGATGGCACATGGATTAGTGAGATATTAGTTGATCACACTGAAGGTCAGACAAGTGGTCTGGAAGGAATAGTAGTTGATCATTCAAATGGACATATATTTGTATTACATGAAAAAAATAATCCGGAGTTGATAGAGTTTAATAATGCCGGTCAGGAAATAAACAGAACAACTTTAAATTTTTCCTCAGATATTTCAGGTATTACAATTCATCCGGTTTGGAATACTTTGTTCATTATAAGTGATGAAGGATATTCTTTAAATGAAGTAACCAAATCAGGACAACATTTACGATCATGGTATATTCCACTCGATCAGGCAGAAGGTGTAACCTTTGGAGCCAATGAACATATTATGTATATGGTCGCAGATCGTGGAAACAAACTATATGAATTTGATTTTAATTTTGACATGTATTCACCAGCCCCAATGCTTTATGTAAATGAATTTATGGCTAGTAATGATTCGACAATCGCTGATGAAAATGGTGAATATGATGATTGGATTGAGATTTTTAATGCAGGATCTACTGCTGTTGATATTGGAGGATTTTATATTACCGATGATCTTTCTAATCCGACTTTGTGGCATATTCCTGATACTGCATCTGATTCTACAACCATTCAGCCAGGCGAATTTCTTCTTCTTTGGGCAGACAAGCAACCTGAACAAGGTGTACAACATATTAATCTTAAACTAGGTGCAGGAGGGGAAGCCATTGGATTATATCTATCAGATGGAATCGGTGTAGTTGATACTTTAACTTATTATGCTCAAACTGGAGATATTTCTTATGGTCGAACCCAAGATGGTGGCAATGATTGGAACTTTTTTGATACTCCTACTCCAGGAACAAGTAATAATGGAGGAACAGAGATTGATGATAACGAAGATGAAAATATGACAATCTCAGAATTTAAATTATATCAAAACTATCCAAATCCATTTAATCCAAGTACAACAATTTTATTTGATTTACCAATTGCGGAAAAAGTGGCAATTTCTGTATATAATATTACCGGTCAAAAAGTAGCAACATTAATTGACAAACAGATGCAGGCAGGTTCTGGTAAAGTGGTTTGGAATGCAGAAGGTTTTACCAGTGGGATGTATTTTTATACTATTAAAAGTGCGTCATTTAGTAAAACAAAGAAAATGATTCTGATGAAATAAAGATCAGGTAGATAAGTAATATAGAAACGGATGGATAAAATATTTATATGTTCATCCGTTTCTTTATCAGCAAAAAAAGGAACTTTTATCAATGAAAATAAAAAATAACGCTTTCAGTATTATATTCTTTCTTGTTATAATGATAGTGATTTGTAATGGGAAAGAAAAAATTCAACCAATATCATACTTGCCAAATCCACAAAATGGCTATGGAAGTGCTCCTGACCAGCTTGCACAACCCGATGATGTAGAAATCCTGAAAAATGGTTCAATGATAATTACTGATGTAGATAATAATCGTATTCAGATTTTTAATTATAATGGAAAATTACAAAAATCAATAGATTCCAAAACATTAGGATTAAAAAATATTGAAATTATACCTACCGGAATTTCCAGTGATGATGAAGGTTGTATTTACATTACTCTTGAAGGTGTTGGAATGATTGCTCGTTTTTTACCTGATATGTCATTTGATCAATTTATTGGAAGTCAGGGTAAAATAAGTGCAGATGAATATTATTTAGACCAAAATGTTAATTTATTAATAAAACCACAGGGAATTATTGTTAGTGGAAATGGTGATGTTTTTGTAATTGATATGGCAAAAAAAATATTCAAAAAAAATGGTGTTAGAAACTTCGGATTTAAAAAATTTAAAAAAACTATAATTAAAAATAGGGTAAAATATGTTTATGATAGAGAATTTGCTGCGAGTCAGGAGATAACAAAAATAATGCGAAAAAGTGAAGGCATGGCAATTTCCAATAAAATGAATCTATTGTTTGTAGCAGAAGAAAAACCTTCCAAATCTCAATTTGGTAATAAAGAGAAAAAAAGATATATTGCAGTTTTTGACTTAGAAACCGGAAAATTTCTCAATCGGTTAATTGGTGTAAAAATGGAAAACGGGGAAATAATAGATGGGAATCATTATGAATCTATTGAAGGATTGAGTGTTCTTGGTGATAATATTTATGCAGTAGATGAAAAACAAGGTCGTGTTTATTGCTATAATATTCATAGTGGAAAACTTTTGGGATATTTTGGAAAAAAGGCATATTATTATTGTGATGATGAATCTGATTGTGTACTTGAAGGTGTTAATTATAATGAACAATCAATTATTGCAGGTAAAGCAATGCCACATTTATTGAATGATTGGCAAAAAAATGAAATGGCATCTCCTGATGGAGTTTGTGCTATTGAACTTGATAATGGTAAAAAAATTCTTGCTGTAGTAGATCAATGGAACTCTAGAATTTTATATTATGATTTAGAAAAATGGTTGAAATTATTGAAATAGCATGCTCTGCGAAACGAAGTAAAGAAATTAAAATGGTTAAAAAAACATATATTCTAATAATTGTTGTAATAATAATCTCGTGGTATTGTGACAAAGAAGTAATAAACGGTAATCCAAAAGCAATAATTACTCATAAATCGGGGAAATTATTACGAAAGGAAATCATCATTTTCGATGGTAGTAAATCTACAGTTGAACTTGGTGAAATTATTGATTATCAATGGGATTTTGGTGACGGAAAAAATGCTACTGGAATTATTGTTGAACATTTGTACGAAAATGCCGGTTCATTTAATTTATGTCTTACTGTTGAAGATAAGTATGGTGCCTTTGATTCAACAATTATTGTACTGGAAATCCTACCTTCACTTAAACTAATATCAGAGAAACATATCAATATTGACGAGCCTTCTGGATTGACATTAGATTTGGATAATAAAGCTCTTTGGACTGTAAGTGACAAAACCGGTAGAATTACGAAGTTAAACTTAAACGGTAATGTTTTAAAAACTCTGAATTTTCATGGTTCAAATTTGGAAGGAATCACGATCAATCCTGCTGACAATTCATTATGGATAGTAGAGGAAGGATTAGGAGAGATTATTCAAATTGATAGTATAGGAAATGAACTTTCCAGACATTGGATACCAAGTGTAAGAGATGGAGCAGGTGGACTGGAAGGCATAACATATAATATTACAAATAAACATTTTTACGCTTTAAAAGAAAAAGATCCGGGAGTATTACTGGAATTGGATGACACTCTTTCTACTATATCATACAAAAGAATTTTTTTTGCCGATGATTTCTCCGGAATAGATTTCGATGCAAACAATTCCGAATTGTGGATTGTAAGTCATCAAAGTGAAAAAATTTTCAGATGCAAATTAGATGGTGAAGTAATTGAATATTTTGCAATATCACTTCCTCAGGCAGAAGGCATTGCCTATGATGCTGATAATAAATTAATTTATATTGTTGATGATGCAGAAGAAAAATTATATACATTTACTTTTTGGGAATGAGTAGAATAAAAAAAACTCCCCTCCATTTTACAATGAAGAGGAGCCAGATAAGGAAACATAATACTATTTCATAAGCATCATTTTCTTAACTAATGTTTTATTGTTTGATTGTAATTTATAGAAGTAAATTCCAGTAGGTACATTTACGCCACTATTATTTTTCCCATTCCAAACTACATTATATTTGCCAACATTTTTATTTGTGTTAACAAGTGATCTCACTTCTTTACCCATAATATCATATACGGTCAATTTAACATTACTATCTTTGCTAATATTATAAGAAATAGTTGTTGTTGGATTAAAAGGATTTGGATAGTTCTGTTCGAGGTTAAATGTTGTAGCAACATTTACATCTTCTTCAATTGATGTTGGTTCGTATGTTGTATCCCACCACTGTAGTGAACCAATTGGTTTACCATCTCTACCGGCAGTCTGAAGTGTAGTATTTGTATAAGAAAGATCATAATTCAATGGCCATGTAAATGCTAAATAATTATCAACATTATGCCATTTGATATGAGTAACAGTTTGTCCTGCTAATTCGTTTCTGATATTAATACAGTTTTGTGCAAGAAGTGCATCAGTACCATTCATATTTACAATACCAGGATCAACATTCATTGTATTAATTTCTGAAAAATATTTGTATGGTTGGTGATCAATTGTAACTTCTGATGAATCAATAATAACATTGTTTGTATCTCTTGTATATGTCATCACTGACCATGACCATGGACCATCCTGATTTTCAAACATTGCTTTGTTATAGTTGTTCATCCATGGATTAGGAGTAACTTCAGGAAATTGTGCCCAATAATCTGTAATTGGTTGTGTGTACCACCAAACATTATTTTCCAGTTCCCAAATCATTTCGTCATCAGTTAAAACACCATCACCATTTGGATCCCAGGATTTGCCATATAAACCACCTGGTCCCCAAAGAGAATCAAGTCTCTGAGGATCCCATTGAATTTCAGCATAGTTCATAATACCTTTCACTTCTTGGTCAAAGTGCTTCTTGATTTCATCATTATCATCACTAAATGCATGACAGTTTACAAACAAATTATTTGTATATTTTCTATTAACACCTGAATGATTATCAAGTGGATGTACTACAGAGTTAATAAATGTACAATGGTCAACTTCTGTTTCGAATGCTGATCTAACACCCCAGGCACCAAATTTATAAAACGTAGAGTTTCTAACAATCATAGAACCAGCATTATCACTAGTAAAAACTGCACCATTCCATGTAGCAGCCGATGGGCTACCTATGTTTTGGAAATAACAGTTATTAAATTCATAAGCATTATTTCCAGCCCAATCAGCGAATATTGCCCAGCCAGTATAAGGTGCTTCAATGATACATCCTTCATATTTGATTTGTAAACCTGTAGCATTAACAGTTTGCATAATCCAATTGATACCACCTGTACCATCCAAATTTATACCTGACATCCAAATGTTTTTAAAAGTAACATCTGCAAAAATGTGCCACCAATTATTTACATTTTCACCACTTTCATTAACTCCACAACGAACCACAGGAGGTCTGTGAGTATCATCTGGTTCGGGAGCATATATTGTTATAGGTGTATTAATATTAATAACTTCAGTTAAAATATAATGAACATTTGGTTGCAATTCATATACTTTATGTGCATTTTCACCGGTTGCTGTAGTATCATTATGGATTGCCATATTTAATGCACCAAGTAGAGGTCCACCGGAATCATCCATTGGATCAACCCACAATGTGTCTCCTTTTTCTATATTTCCTGCCAAAAGACTTGTGCAACTTACTAAAAGTATAATTGCAGTAACAAACAATAACATTCTTTTCTTCATTTTCAATTCCTTTCTTCTTTTTTTTAACTTATTTTTCCTCGTAATTTTTGAAATTTTTTCTCATACCTCCTTATTGTTATTTCAACTTTTTACATTTTAATATTGTCTATATTAAAGTGCAAATCTAAATCCCAGATTGGCACTTCGTCCATAGTCTTCTAAATAATTTGTATAACTTCTATACTTTATTTCACTTCTTTCCAGTTCATTTGTCAGGTTATTAATGTTAAGAAAGAACTCCAGTTTTTTTGTAAGTTTTTGTTTAATCGATAGATCATAACGATAAAAATCAGATGAATAACCTCTGAGGTTTTCATACCAACTATTTGTAGTAAAAATTCTTGATTTATATCTCATAGCGGCTCGGATAGAAAAACCCTTAAAATCATATCCCAATGTTAAATTCAATAAATGATCAGGCTGGTTAATCATTGAGGCTTTGTAAGTAGTATCATTCGGAATATAATAAGTTATAACATTCCAGTTTTCATCAAACTCTGCTTTTACATCTATTCTGGTTTTATGGTATTTAGTCTCTGATTTATTACGAGTATAATTCACATTAAGTACTAAGCCTTTCCAAAGTCCCGGTAAATACCAAAAATTGGATTGCCATTCTACTTCAAAACCATAATTAATTGCATCATATGGATTATTATTTGCATAAGCTGCAATCTGGCGATTCATAATCGTAGGTAATTCGAAATAAGCAGTATCTAATATTACAGTATTACCAGTCCAGAAAATCATATCTTTAATTTTTTTATGAAACACACTGAAAGAAATCAGTCCGATTTTATCAGAATGTACAGACACCTGTAAATCACGGTTTTTTGACAATTCAGGTTTTAGTCTGAAATTACTCAAATTATCAATGCTTCCACGACTACCAATTACCCAACCCGGCATAATATTATTGTAATCCGGTCTTTGTAATGTATGAGTATAACCTGCTTTAATTGTCAACCAGTCCAATGGATTTATATACGCCTGAATCATAGGTAATAAAAAATCATTTTCCCGCACTTTTGAAACAGTATCAATAGGTGTTGATTGCGTACTTCTTAACACACCAAGTCTGTTACCTCTGTATCCTGTATAATCTGTTTTAATAGATTCAAATCTCACTCCGGGAACGATCATAAATCTTCTACCAAAATTTATCTCCGGCATCAGGTAAAAAGCATGATAGTCCTCAGTACCATAATAGTCCTGATAATTTGAATTGATGAAGTTTGACTGAACCATTCTAGAGGCATCTATATTGGTTGGATCATAAGTATCCATTACAAAATCATGAATTCTGCGAAGATCATTTTTGTCAAAAATGTGGCCAAAATTATATCTACCATCAAGAAAATCTCCACCATCATAATCCTTATCCAGAAAATCTTCAAGCAAAATTCTCATATTATCAGTTGTCCATGCATCCTTTGTCCTATCACCAAATTCATCTTCAAAATTTTCATAAACTAAATTTCTATATGGTTGTGACCCTCCATCATTTAGACTTTGCAAAATGGTTCGATCATAGTCTTTATTTTTATGTTTTATTTTACCACCTACACTTAATTTTATATTAATCAGATCAGTTATATTAAAGTTATAAGCCAAGTTAAGTTCTCCGCCCAAATCCCTTTCACTGGTTTCACTTTCTTCATGTTCAAATCCACCAAGATGCATAAAATTAACGACTTCATCCATAGAAACCATTAAAGAATCAGGAATAGTTTCAGGATCTAAACCAACATTAAAATTCGAGTTTCGATCAGTTGAAAATGGATTAGCCGGAGAATTATTATTATGTGAACTGATTTTTGCCGGCAATATATTTTCAGAATAAGAATGGCTCAATATAGTGTTTATTTCAAGGTTTTTCCAATGATGGTCAATTTGTAAAGAATTGGTCATTACTGTAAGCCAACTTTCAGGAGTATCCAAATAATTCAAACCAAATCCCTGTTGCTCATAATTATAAGTATTTGTAAAGACTGTCTCTTCTCTATTGATTCTACTGTAAAAATTAGATGATTTAATTTCTGTTGTAGGAATTGTATAATCTAATACTAATGAACCACCAAGCCTTTTAACATTTCTGAAAATATCTCTAAGTTGCATACTATTTGTTTTTACCGGAGATTCTTCATTTTCCTGTGAAAAATTAACCGCTCCAAATTGCTGAGAACCGGCATCTTTGTTTTCATAATCAATCTGTGCATAAATGCCCAATAGATTTGATAAAAAACGATTACTGCCTCCCATTGAAAGTTTAAAATCTGAATATGTATTTCTTAGATTATTTTGACCTCCTTGTGCAATTATGTTAAAAGATGGTTTTTCAGGTGCTTTTTTGATTTTAAAATTCACAATACCACCTGTAGCTGTTGCTTCCTGATTAGCCATAATTGATTTTGTAAGTTCAATACCTTCCAACATATAAGGAGAAATCATACTCAAATCAGTACTTCTGTCTCCGGATCCGGTTGATGTCATATTTACACCATCAATTTGTATTGTTGTATATTTGGCACTCATACCACGAATCATTACTTTTGTACCTTCACCACCGCTCCTTTCCAAAGAGACACCGGGAAGACGACCGACAGCTTCAGCAGCATTCGCCTCAGGAAGTTCCTGAATCTGTTGACTGGAAACAATATTCTTCACAGTTTTTGCTGCAATCTGCTGGTTTATTGCTGATCTCTGACCGGCAGCCTGTGCAGTCACAATTACTTCCTGACCTTTCACAGCAAGAACATCAAGTTCAATATCTATAACATCAGTTTTGCCTTCCAAAATAGTTAAATTTATTTTTTTCTCCTGATAACCAATGTAATTAACAACTAAAGTATTTTCTCCTAATGGTACATTGAAAATTGAAAATTCACCACCAAGATTTGTTGCAGTGCCTATACCGGTTCCCTCAATAATGATGTTTGCTCCCGGCAATGCTTCACCAGTTGTAGCATCTTTGACAGTACCTATCACACGTCCGTTTTTTGCACCAAACAATAATGAGCTTATCATTAAAATTAAAACAATTTGAAATATTTGGCTTGTACTTTTATTCATTTTTCCATCTCCTGATCTATTATACAATTAATAATTATAAAAATTGATGTGTTTTTAATCAGTGTTAATATATTTATCCATATTGAAAATTTGATTATAAATGTTGGTTTTTAATAAAACATGTATTCATTATACTGTTATATACTCGTACAGAATTTACAGAATTTATTTTATAATACAAGATTTAATTTATTTATTTTTATGCTCTACTTTTGACCATTGCAGAACACTCTTTCCTGTTTGTGATTCAAAATATTATTGATTTACAAACAAGGATTGATGATTTGAGATGTTTTTTGATGAGACAATCAGTTGCATCAAAAATCCTAAATCATTAATTCAGAGAGATTTATATCATAATTGAAACCCGTTTGACCTGATTAGTATCA
>JAOZSG010000425.1 GCA_029939785.1 Fidelibacterota bacterium
TCATTGGATTATCTATTTGATCAAAAGTTACTCCGCCATCGATTGTTTTACGTAAAGTTCCGCTTCCACCTCCGATAAATCCATTATTTGCATCTATAAATTCACATTCGTATAAGTTTCCTAATGATTTTGTAACCAAATTATTTGGATATGAAAAAGTGTTTCCACCATCTTCACTGATGGACATTTCTCCACCACCCCATCCAGTTAAAATTACTTTATTTTCATCCGGCAAACCAATTCCCCAGAAACTAAATGAAGGCCAGTCAATTATTTCTGTCCAGGTATTTCCACCATCTGATGTTTGTCTCCAAACTCCATAAGATTGAGCAACAAAACCATTATTTGCATCAGTAAAATCAACAATAACATAGTTCTGTCCGGATCCTGTAGCCAGTGTATCAAAGCTTGTTCCGCCATCTGTTGTTCTTGCAAGATAATCACCTGCAACAAAGAATGTATTTTCATCAACAACATCGACTACATAATTCCTTTTCATATCATATGTAAATTCACCAACGCGTGTATAAGTTTGTCCACCATCATTGGATAATAATGTAACATAATGATATCCTGTGATAATAATAGTCTGTGTTCCGGCCGCTCCCACATCATAAATACGGGTTGAAGCAGTACCTGGTGGAAAATATGTAGAAACATCTACATATGTCCAGTCTGTGCCACCATTGGCTGTGTACCATGAATAACCACCGTTTGCATCGGATATTACGACACCAACATTTTCATCACAAAAAGCAATACCACCATCAAGATCTTCACCTGCAAAATCAAAAGCGGATTTTGTAAAACTTGCACCACCATCTGAAGTTTTTAATAATGTAGAATTTTTTCCTGCAAAATATACTACATCTGCACTTACTACAGATAAATCTTTTAAATCATCTGTATAATTTGCAGTATCACCAACCATTGTCCAGTTTACTCCACCATCAGTGGTTTTAAAAATATAGCCATCGTTTGCACACGCATAACCAATATTTGCAGTAGCAAACTCTACATCAACCCAATCTTCACCACCATCAGGTTCTCGTATGGTTGACCAATTTAAACCACCATCAGTAGTTTTTTGGACACGACCTTCATCATTAACCAGCCATCCGGTATTAGCATCAAAAAAACTGCCTGCATTAGGACCTTCACCAGGTGTATATTCCATTGTTCCTTCTTTTACTACTTCCCAATCCTGGGCAAATGATAGGGCAAAAATGCTTAATACCATTGTTAATAGTAATAATTTCTTCATAAGCGTTCTCCTTGTGTTTTTACGTACACGAATTAACTTTTTTGAATCAATGTACCTAAGTTAATATATCAAATTTTGTAACATTCTATCGAAATAAATATATATCTATACCAAATTGCTCATTTTTTTTATTAATATTATCTGGTGTAAAAACTGAATAATTAAAGCAAAAATCAAGTTTTCCAAACAAAAACTGCCTCTCATATCCAAACTTAAATCCCATAAGATCAAACTGCTCAGTTTCCTGCCAATGAAAATCGGGTTCTATTGTTCCTGAATTTCCATGAAAATGAAAGTTTGAAATTTGATTTACTACAAATTCTCCACCAACCATGAAAAATCGGCTATTTCTATCTTCATTACTAATAAAATTTGCAGCAAATTCCTGATAATTAGTTGAAGTTGAAGTAATTTCAAAACCACCATCAAATTCTATTTTTTTATTTAATTTCATTTTAAAAATACAGCCAATTTTATTTTGTATTTCATCATTTTCCAAAGCAAGCACATCAAAATCTTTTGGTTTTGCCCAATCTGAATAATTACTTTGAATAACATATAATTGATTATTAAATTTTTCTGATTGATAAAATAAATTCCCTATCATCTGATAAGCAGATCGTTGCCAATATCCTCTTTGTTGTGTGTCTGTTGGTTTGCCAACTGATATATTGTTTTTATGCTCTCCAAAATTTCCTGCCAGTCGAATTCCAAATCCAGTATCCCAAAGATATTTTTGTTCAAATTGTAATCCCAATTCATAACCTTCACGATCGTCATTTTTTCGGTTAGTTGCTCTGGGGTTTTCCGGCAAAAACAAATGATATCCAAACCAGGTATTGACTAAAGCTTCTTTATATTCTTTCACGGCTTCATATTTTGCCTGTCTGTTGAAATACCGTGCAGATAATCCGATTTGTGTATTTTGTGAATCAGAATTATACACAATTCCTGTAGTTACATCCAGGTCTCTGATTATTGTTTCACATTTTGTGTATATATCTTTGAGACCACGTTCAACACCATAGTTTATTTCAATTCCTAATAAAATATTTTTAGTTAGTTTATTGTTTATTAGTAGCCAAAGTTTTGGTCCTTGAAATAAAATATCACCATTGGTTGTATCAGTAAAACTAAAATAATGATCATAATAATTTTTTTCCAAAGAACGTTCGACATTCATTTGATAAGAATGGTAATATTTTGCTCCGGTTGCCATGGTTAAGTTTTTACTCAATTGACGAATCCATTGCAAATCGAAATTTATATCTTCCGTTCTTTCAGAATCAAAATAACGGTGGTAAGCATCTAATTTTTTCGCGGCTGAA
>JAOZSG010000112.1 GCA_029939785.1 Fidelibacterota bacterium
TAACATTGGTCATTTTTTACCCTATTTTATTTACCACTAATACACACAAATCCGTCGATTGTCCGTCAGTAGTCAGTCATTTGCCTGATCTTTGACAGGATTTTCGACAGGACATGTTTCCACCAATATTTAATAAAATAATTTTTATTCGCGTCTATTAGTCCGTCAAAAGCCGGATTTTCAATATTCATTCGTGGTTAATAGTTTTTTCATTTTTTTATATAACTTTTGACACTACCATATATTTTAGCCCTGATAAAAGTACCAAGGCTTTTTAATATAATAAACTTTTTTATTAGAAAGAATCAGGAAATTATTTTTTATCAAGGTCCTTTTTCTGCTTTTCTGATATAGTTTTAATAAATGGTTCAAAAATATCTATAGGTAATGGAAAAATTACAGTTGAATTGTTTTCAACAGCGATTTCCCGAAGAGTTTGTAAATAACGTAATTGTAGGGAAATTGGTTGCTTTTCAATTACTTTTGCCGCTTCAAAGAGTTTTTCAGAGGCTTGGAATTCACCCTCAGCATTGATGATTTTTGCTCTTCTTTCACGTTCGGCTTCTGCTTGTTTTGCCATTGCTCTTTGCATATCCTGAGGTAAGTCAACATGTTTTATTTCTACCTGTGATACTTTAATTCCCCATGGATCAGTGTGTTTATCCAGAATTGTCTGCAGGTCAGAATTGATTTGTTCTCTTTTGGAGAGTAATTCATCCAATTCGGATTCCCCTAAAATACTACGTAATGTTGTTTGTGCAAGTTGTGATGTTGCCATAAAATAATCTTCAACTTCAACAATTGCCTTTGAGGGTTCAAGCACACGGAAATAGACAACGGCATTAACTTTAATTGATACATTATCTTTTGTAATAATGTCCTGTGAAGGGACATCGTGAACAATGGTTCTAAGACTAACTTTGACCATTTTATCAACAAATGGAATAATCAGAAAAAGTCCCGGACCTTTGGCACCTATCAATCTACCTAATCTAAAAATCACACCTCGTTCATATTCTTTTAAAACTTTGACTGCATTTACTAATATGTAAAGAACCAAAACAATAATTGCATAAACTGAAACCTGCATATTATTCCTCCATTTTTTTTGTTATGTATAAATTCATATTTTCGATTTTTTTTACTATAATATCACTATTATTGGGTATTTCTTCTTCAGAAACTGCATTCCAAATTTCACCATGTACCATAACTTTACCACCGGATTTTGAAATATCTGTAATTGCTTTACCGACCTTGTTAATAAGTCCTTCTACTCCTGTCGTAACCTGAATTTTATGTGCTTTTAATGCCATTGAGAAAGCAAAAATAAAAAAAGCAGCAGTAAAAACCACTATTGGAATTATTACATTTAGAGAAATTGCAAAAAGTGCTTTTGGTGCAATTGTATAATCTATTAACATCATAGAACCTATTATCATTAGTGACACTCCTCCGATGGTTAAAAGTCCAAAACTTGTAATATAAACCTCAAGTATAAATAAAATCAAAGATCCAAGAATTAATGCAATTCCGGCAAGATTAATCGGAAGTATTTGAAATGAGAAAAATGCAAGAATAAGACATACGCCACCCACTACTCCGGGAAAAATCATACCGGGATTTTTAATTTCAAAAACAATTCCCCAAAAACCAAGAATCATTAAAATATATGCAACATTTGGATGACTTATTATATCAAGAATCTCTCGATGAAATCCATAGGGCTTATGTATTATAGTTTTATCTTTAGTTGAAAGTACTATGGTTTTTGATTCTGTTTCTACTGTTTGCCCATCAATTTTTAAAAGGACATCATCAATATCCTTTGCAATAAATTCAATTACATTTTTTTTCAGAGCTTCATTATTTGTGATTGAAATACTATGTCTCACGGATTCTTCTGCCCATTTTTCATTTCTGTTTCGTTGATGAGTAAGACTTCGAATATAGGAAATTGCATCATTTGTAATTTTCTCATTCATTGTAGATGTATCAAGTGAATCCGCTTTTTTGCCAAAACTACCACCAATATTAACAGGATGTGCAGCTCCTATATTAGTTCCAGGTGCCATAATAGCGATGTGAGATGACATTGTGATAAATACTCCTGCAGAACCTGCTTGTGCACCCTGAGGACCTACAAACACAATTATCGGGACATTTGAATTCATAATTTTCTTTATAATTATCTTCATTGAGGTCATCAACCCACCCGGAGTATCAAGTTGGATAATAATACATTCTACATCTTCATCTTGAGCAGTTTCAATATAATGAGAAATGTAAGAGGCAGACACGGGATTGATTATTCCATTGATTTTTAGTGCCCAAATATCTCTTGCAGAAATATTTGAAAAAAGCAATGTTATGATTAAAAATGGAAGTATGATTTTTAGTATTTTCATAACTTAACCTGTTTAAATTTTATAACGATTGTTATTAATATATCACATTAAGAATTTTATTTGGTTGTGTCAACAAAATATAAATAAAAAACTCACCTGATTTTTAGGGAAATTTTTTATAATTTAATGAGTATAACTAATTATAAAATAAGTGACGTTGAAAAAATAATTTTATGATTTTGGTATTTCTGAAAGGTTGATGTATCAAAATAAGTATCCTCGATTGTTTGTTTTCCTATTTCTGTTTGATAAGTAATGCCTAAAGAAATAATATTGAGTAACTTAATTTGAAATCCTATTCCAGCAAGATGAACTTGCTGTTCATCATCTGCCAAATCATAAAAAGGTCTGCTAATGACTCGATATCCAGTATTTAATAAAATTTCGTTGTTTATTGGAATAGAAATTCCGATACCATAATCTGTTGTAGTTTTTAAATATTTCCTAATATTCTGATTAATTCTAATATCAGTAGAAGTTTTATTTCCATCATCGTCAATATCTGAAAGATCAGATTCAAACTCCATATTATGCCAATTCTGCATTTTCATATCAAGTGATAATTCGAGTTTTCCAAGATTCATTGTAATGCCACTGGAAAAAACTGCAGGAGATTTTATATTATATAATATATTATATGTGTTTTTTGTTGTAATTTCGATATTTTCGTCAGTCACATTTTTTTCTAAAATTTCACTTTTTTCATCTGTTTTTAATGTAAAAGGTGTTGAGAAATTTACTCCAAAGTTCAAGTTTTCTGTTCGATAGAGGAGACCTATATTAAAATTGAATCCAGTATAATCCGGATTAATAGATTTTGTCTGAATAAACTCTGAATAATCCCAATTACCAAATTTGTCATAATCATATGCCCGGGAGTTATAATTTCTGTATCCATTATAATAATTAAGAGTCATCCCTAAAAACAGATTTCTTTTAAATTCAACGGCACCACCTATTCGTAATGAATTTAGCACACCAGTTTCTTCAATACGCTGTTGGAATTCCCATGCATCTTCGGATGATCCTATTATTCCCTCTGTATCAATTAAATTATCAAAAATAGATGATTGTGTGTAGGAGAGACCCATTACCATAGATCCATTATATACAGGTATCGGATAGACAAATCCCATTCCATCAAAGTATGAATTATTTAGATTATTACTATTATAATCATTACCATTAAGTTTAGAATTTTGAGTAAAATAATTTGACTGTAATGAAAATGACATAATTGAATTATTTATTAATCCCAAGGTAGCCGGATTTGAAGCCAGACTGGCTATACCTGTTGTCTTAGATGTAGTATTATTTGCTAATGCTCCATCAATACTGCCTGAGTTTTGAAAATACCATAATGGACTAACACAATCTTTATATGTTTGACTATAAGAATTTGTTATGAAAAAAAGTATTGATATTATTAGTAAGATTTTTTTCATTATACGCGTTTACTTTCTACTTCTTTTTGAAGAACTACCTGAAGATTTACTAGATGAACTTTTCGACGAACTTCTTGAACTACTAGATGAACTACGAGACCTTCTAACACTACTAGATGAACTACTTTTTGAAGAACTGCGGGACCTTCTAACATTACTAGAAGAGCTTCTTTTGGATGAACTTCCTGAACTTCTTCGGATGCTGCTTGAGGAACTGTGTGATGATCTTTTGGGTGGAGAGTAACTTTTTGATCTTGAACTGGATTTTTTAGATGAAGTTGATCTACTTGGAGCTCTATAGGATTTTGAATTTGATTGTTTTGGTTTATAACTTTTATTATTAGAAGATACACTTCGAGAAGATTGACTTTTTGATCTGGTATTTGGTTTTTTTATATTATTTTCAGTATTAGTTTTTTTATCACTAAATGTTCTATCATCATTTCTTTGTCCGGGTAATTTTTGAGGTACTTTATAAGAGTTAGAAGAATTGGTGGAAGTTAGTTCATTTTTTCTTTTAAGTGTTCTGGAATCTTTGATTATTTTATTTGGTTTTTCTGTCGTTGTTGCACTGGATGATCCGGAAACACCGGTTATTGGCATATTTTGAGGTGCTGAGACCATAGTCCCAGAAGTTTGAAAAATATGATCAGCAGTTCTTTTTTTATTAACTGTACCTGTTCTATTTCTATCTCTTTTTCCATCTTGTCTGGATATTAGTGTACCTGGTTTATGTGTTCCATTCCCTGATCCTCCGTATCCATAATTGTACCTACTATAAAAGCCGCCATAGTTGTAATATCCATTATATCCATAATAATTATTATTCCAATCACAATAATTTCCATAAGGATAATTATAGGGGTTATACTGTGAGTAGTATCCATAATTTGGATAATAATTCCATCTATTGTAATGCCTGTAATTTGAATAGTAATGATCATAATATGGACCATTATAATGGAAACTATGCCATGGATCTCTATAAAAATAATCATTGTAAAAA
The DNA here is from genome assembly GCA_029939785.1 of Fidelibacterota bacterium. Taxonomy (GTDB): domain Bacteria; phylum Fidelibacterota; class UBA2242; order UBA2242; family JAFGTP01; genus JAOZSG01. The sequence goes on from JAOZSG010000112.1 coordinate 4,860, forward strand.
CCAAAGTGTGAACGGGTATGAAAACCAACATTATAAATGTTTACCATTGCATCAAATTGATATGAATCATAATCTGATTCTACATCATCATAATATTCTTCCTGATTTTCATTCTGCTCAGGTTCTGCTCTTGGGGCATAAACTACAGTATAACAACTAGATAAACTGAAAATAAATATTGAGAAGAGTAATAATTTCAGGTTCTTCATAATGCCTCCTTTTTTTATGATTCTATTAAAAATATACAAATATTTCGTCTATATAACAAGTGAGATAAATCACATATTTTATTACATTTAATATACATGTATTTTTCACTGAATGTTCCACTTTTATTAATGTAAGTGAAAAATAATTTGATTTTTTCAATATTCTGTGGAATTTATATATTCGTTTTTATAATAAGTGTATAATTCTTTCCACTTCAATCCACCTTCATCTTGTAAAAATATTTGTATCTGAATATTTCTGGTTATAATATGAATTTTTTTATTCCCTTCTGCATTAAAAATTTTAATTGAATCAAATGACCATGAATATTGTTTTTTTTCTCCAATGAATATGAATTTGTCATGAAAAATTTGAAGATAGCCAGTGTCAACTTTTTTGAATTTTGGAAAAATACCTAAATAAAGATTACATGTTTTACTTTTAATTTCTACTATATTTTTTTTTATATCAGGTAAGGTATGATTTCTGATTAATTCATACCATTCTGAAAAATCCTTTGTAGAGTTAGTAAAGTTTTGCGGTTCTATCAATTTTAACTTATTATCTAAAGTAAATTTCCATTGTGTATCACAGGAAGTACAATAACATTTGTCAGATTTTTCTGTTTTTATACTATCAAAAACACCACAGATAGGACAACGCCATAATAAATTTGTTATTCCCTTATTTAAATTTTTAGATGAAAGGAGAATATCTTTATATTGTTTATTTGGCGTAAATATAATATCACCCAAACGTTCTTCTATTTCTTCATCCGTCCAGTCATTTTGTATGATAAATTCTTCATAGAATATTACCTCAACTTTAGCCGGTCTGATTTTATCTGACCATCTGGGCCATAACGCATAAATTCCTGAAATACTAACAGGTATAATTGGAACATTCAATTTTTTCAGAAGTCTTGCTGTCCCTTGTGGAAAAGGTGACGGCTCACCAGTCCAACAACGTTGACCTTCAGGAAAATACCCAATTGCATAACCTTTTTTAAGTAAAGATAACATTTTTCTGATACCTCCCGGATCACGTTTAAATCTTTTTATAGGAATTGACCCTACTAAATTAAAGAATAATCGCTTGAGTGGAGATTTAAAAACTTCAGCAGTTGTAAGAAAATGAACATTTCGTGGAATTGTACCTGCGAAAAAAAATGGATCTGCGTAGGATAAGTGATTTGCTACAAAAATGACTCCACCATATTCTGGTACGTTTTCTTTTCCTTTATATGATGTTGGAAATTTGGTTTTTAACATAATTCTTAAAATTATCTGGAATATTGATTTAATTAGATGGGCAGTTTTGGGACCATCGTGTGAGAATCTCCAAATAAAAGGCACTTTTTCTTTATATCTTTTATATTTTTCTCCAAATAGTTTATAGGTAATTGGTTCCTCAATAAGTTTTACATAAATGATTAACAATAGGATGAAAATTGGAATTATTATAAATAAAAAAATAAAAGATGATATATATAATCCGATTCCGAATAAAATAAAAATATATCCAATATATAATGGATTCCTGGAATTTAAGTACAAGCCCTCTTGTATCAATCTTTTCGGAGGTGTGAATATAAAAGGAAAAGATTCACTGAAGAAATAATATAAAAATATTGTTTTTATCGATATATAGAATCCTATAAAAAATACTAATGAACCGATTGTTTTAAGCAATAAGGATTCTTTAAAAAATGAGAAAATATAAGATCTTTCAATTATAATACTGAGTTTTATAAAACTTAAAGGAATTACAATCCAGAAAACTGCACCCAAAAATATGAAAAGGATAATTTTTTTTAAAAATGATGATTTTATATTCTGTCTCCTTATTTAATATTTATTATTAAAATATTAATTCTTATTCTAAATTTGTGGTAATCTATTTAATATTAATAATTCTATCAAGATAGATTCTGTAAAAATCATAATTGTATGAATAAAAATAATACTATATTTTTAACTGTGTTGTTATAAAATGAAATATCTGAATATGAATAAAAAAAGATTGTTAATAATCGATAATTATGATTCCTTTACTTATAATTTGTATCAACTAGCAGGTCAGGTATTCAAAGGAAATATTGATGTGTTTAAAAATGATGAAATCAATTTGAAATTTATACGGGAACAAAAATATTTAGCAATTATTATTTCTCCAGGTCCTAAAGAGCCAAAAGATTCTCCTCTATCTAAACAAGTGATAAGTAATTTTTATCAATATATACCCATATTAGGAATATGTTTGGGAATGCAATGTATAAATGAAGTCTTTGGTGGAAAAACTATAAAAGCAGATTATCCGGTTCATGGAAAAACGACTTATATTAAACATAATCGTGAGTTTATTTTTAAAGATATATCTTCTCCTTTAAAAGTAGGAAGGTATCATTCATTGATTATTGAAAAGAATTCTCCGGAATTAATTATCACTGCAAAAACAAATAATAATATTGTAATGGGAATAAAACATAAGAAATACTCACTATTCGGTTTGCAATTTCATCCGGAATCTTTTCTTACTGATTGTGGTTTAATAATGATGAAAAATTTTATAAAATTTGTTGGGTAAAATTTAATGAATATTAAAATCTACAGAGCAAATGTTAAAAACATAAAATATTGTTCTCCAATAATCTATTTTGAAAAATATAAAGATATTTTTGGTAGTTGTCTTTTTACCGGTGATGGAATAAATGATATTTCCGAATACACCTTTATTGGAATTTTTCCTCATACTATTATATCTTATGACGGTGATAAATTGATATTTCAAAATGAGCAAGGTGTAAAAAAGGAAAAGGGCTTTTGGGAAAATCTCTCAAAAGTATTAACACAAACAAATTTTGATGAGTTTAATTACCCTGCAAGTTTATGTGGCGGAATGGGATATTTATCCTATGAGATTTTACAGAATATTGAAAATCTAACGAAAACAACTGTTGATAGTTATGAACTTATCCCGTTTAATTGGATATTTTTCAATGTTTATTATGTTTTTGATCATTTAAATAAAAAGGCTTATCAAATTGATATTGAATATGAAAGTAAAAGTAAAATAATTAAAAAAACCAATATTTATAATGGTTATAATGTCAAGAATATACAATCAGAATGTACCAGAGAAGAATATATGGAAAAGGTTGAAAAAATCAGAGATTATATTTTTCGTGGGTATGTCTATGAAGTTAATTTGACTCAACAAATAAATGGAAGTTTTTTTGGTGATGCTTATAGTCTTTTTAAAAAATTATTTAGTATAAATAATGCACCATTTTCCGCATATATTAATTTGGAAGATACAAAAATCATTTCCAATTCACCTGAATTATTTTTAAGGTGTAAAGGGAAAGAAGTTGAAACACGTCCCATTAAAGGTACAATTAAAAGAGGACGAACAGAGGAAATTGATAAAGAAAATATAGAATTACTTATTAACTCTAAAAAAGACCAGGCTGAATTATATATGATAATTGATCTTATGAGGAATGATTTGGGAAAAGTTTCCGAGATTGGATCAGTAAAGGTTATAAATCCAAAACGATTAGAAACCTATAAAAATGTTCATCATCTTGTAGGTATTGTAATTGGGAAATTAAAAGAAAGCTGTGATTATTTTGATTTGTTGAAAGCTGCTTTTCCAGGAGGATCAATTACAGGCTGTCCAAAAGTTATTGCAATGGAAATTATTGATGAAATGGAAAAATATACACGCAACTTATATACTGGATCAATATTTATGATGAACAAAGAATTTTTTATTTCAAATATTGTTATTCGATCCGCAATTATAAAAAACAATAAAATATTTGTAAATTCAGGAGGAGCAATAACCATTGATTCAATTCCGGAAGAAGAATACAATGAGTCAATAATAAAGATAAAAAACATCATAAATAGTATGAAGCAGGAATGAAAATTGAAAGTTTTTTTTAATAATAAAATAATTGATAAAAATAATGCAACAATTTCTGTTGAATGTAACGGGTTTCAATATGGAATTGGATTTTTTACAACTCTTAAATATTCAGATGGAATTTGTCATTTCTTACAAGAACATGTTAAAAGACTTAAAAATTCTTTATTAAAATATAATCTAAAACCTCCCAAAATTAACTATGAGATGATTATTAAGGAATTGATTAAAGAAAATCAACTTGAGATTGGAAGAGTAAAAATTTTACATTATTTAAATGAAAACGATACAATTGGAACTTATATAAAAACAGATTATTACATAGAAGATAATAAACCAAAAATACTAAAAGTGCATAAATCCTTACGTGGAGATAATGAACTATACAAACATAAATCATTAAATTTTTTCGAAAATGTTTATTATAAAAAAGAAGCTGAAAGTCAAAATTTTAATGAATTTTTATTTTTAGACTATAATAATAATATTTTGGAAACATGTTACTCAAATATTTTCTTTTTAAAAGAAAATACATTGTTTACACCAATTAGTACACTTCCTATATTAAATGGAATTATTCGCCAGCAATTTATACAGAATAAGTTTCAGAATTTTAAAATTATTGAAAAAGAAATAAATGTTGATGAGATTAAATCATTTTCAGGATGTTTTCTAACAAATTCGATTAATAATATTGTTCCAATAGAAAAAATAATTTATAATCAAAAAATTATACATTACTCTATAATTAGTATAGATACTTTTATAAAACATAG
>JAOZSG010000426.1 GCA_029939785.1 Fidelibacterota bacterium
ATAACCAGAAGCATCTTTTTTTACAAAAAACTTTAATAGACCATTTTCAAAAGAACATGAATTTGTATTTCTAACATGTGCTGTTATTTTCCAATTTGATCCATCGTTTGCAGAAGAATATACAACTCCTAGTTTTTTATGTTTTATTACAGGGTATTCTTGTATTTGATTATTTGATACTTTGATTATTCTATATTCTCCATTTTCATCCATTGTATAAGAGGTGTTTAGATTGAGAGTATTGCGATTTCCTAATGTCTGTTCACCATTTAAATGAGTATGACCATATAATATTAAATCTATTTCATATTCATCAACAAAATCAGCATCAATCTGTCTCGATTCATCATAATGATAAAAAAGAGATCGCATATTATCATTATTTGTCATAGAATTCTGCAAATCATTTTGAAGCCATTCTATCTGGTCTGCTCTGAATGTTACAGTTGGAATGTCATACATTTCCATTCCAGAGTAATGATGTGTTCCATAATTGAAACTATAATCCATAATCGGATTTATATATTTTTTCCAATAATCATGTCCATTGTACCATAAATCATGATTTCCACCAGTTGCGAAAATTGGAAGTTTTGTTTCGGATAATAATTCCTGAACAATTTCATAATGTTCTTCTTCTCTACCATTCTCTACTAAATCACCAGTTTGAATTACAAATTCTGGGTTGATTAATTCAAGTTCTTTGAAAATGTGAAGAAATTCAGGTATAGTATTATTATCATCATAATAACCAATCCATGAAACATGAGGTAAATGTAAATCAGGAAGATGAATAAAATAATATTCACTTCTAAATTCCTGTATTATTTTCACAGCATTACTTACTTGATCTATCCTGCTTCCAGCAGTTACTTCAAGTGAATATAATTCAAATGGTGCATCTGATGGGATTGTTGCTGTTAATATCCATTGCTGAATTTTAGAATCATAAACTGAATTTATAGATAAGTTCACTTCATTGTAGTCAGTAAATAATTTTGCAGCCCAATTTGATGTCGATGATGATGCATTACATTTGATTTGAAATTCACCACCTGCAATTTGAATTGCGGGACATGTTGAACTTGGATATTGCACAATTGATATTGGATCAGATGCTAATAGCATAGATACAAATAAGAATACAAACAAACTTAATTGTAAAAGTATTTTTCTCATATAATTTCCTTTATAATATATTCAACCATTAAAAGCACTTGTGTAAAAATAGATAATATTTGTTAAAAAGAAAACTTTTAATATAATTTTCGGGTTAAGGCAGTTAAATAACTCTTTTTAAAATATAATATTTTTAGTAATTGAAATAATAATTTTTATTTAAGTCACTCTATGCTATTGGTGCAGAGTTATTTAAATAAAAAATTTGGATTTAATAAATACTTGAATTCAGATTTATTAAGTCTTTCTTTTTTTCTTCTTAGCAGATGGAAATAAAATATTATTCAATATTAATCTGTAGCCCGGAGAGTGTCTATGTAAATCCAAATCAGTTTTTGGATCGCCAACAAAATGTTTATAGTCTTCAGGGTCATGTCCTCCAAGAAATGTAAAACTTCCTTTGCCGGAAACTCCATGTATATACTTTACTTGTTTACCATTGACTACTTCACCCATAATTACAACAGAAGATTTTAATTTACTTCGGAGGAATCCAGTAGTTTGACCCATAAATCCTTTTACAATTGCTACATGATTTTGAGTAAGCATAGTTGGAACTGGATCATATTTGGCAGAAAATTCAAATAAAGAAAAGTAATCCTTCATTGCGCCTGGAGCAAATGGAATGTGACTAGGTGGATAATCAATATCAGAAATTTCATAAGTGAACGGATTTGTATATAATTTAAAATTGGTAAATGCCAGAGTTTTTGAAAAATCCAGTTTTTTTTGAAAATTGGGATCTGGTGGCGTTCCATCAAATGGAGATGCAACAATATCTATATCTTCTGAAGATAGTGCAATATCAAGAGCATCAGTAGCAGAACACATTGCAAAAAGAAATCCGCCATTATCTATATATTGTTTTATTTTTCTGGCAACGGCCTTTTTATGCTCAGAGACTGATGAAAACCCACTAGTTTTAGCCATTGTTTCAAACTGTTTTTTTTGTTCCTGATACCATTCCTGATTACGATAATTTGAATAAAATTTTCCATATTGGCCGGTGAAATCTTCATGATGCAAATGAATCCAATCGTAATCTGCAAGTTTTCCCTCCAAAACATCATTATCCCAAATAATATCATAGTCAACTTCAGCATAGGAGAGAGCTAGAGTAACTGCATCGTCCCATGGTTGTTTATTTGGTGGTGAATAAATTGCAATTTTTGCATCTTTCTCTAGAAAAATCACTTCCATATTATTTTCATCTATAGTGGCATAAATATTTGTTAATTGTCCGCTAGAAGGTTCTTCCCAACTGATTCCACGTAATCTCATTTCTGTGATAATACCAGTATGTTTATCCATCAAAAAAGAACCACCACGATAATTCAAAAGCCATTCTACTCGCAAACCCTGTTTCAAAACCCAATAAGTAATTCCATAGGCTTTTAGGTGATTTGTTT
>JAOZSG010000427.1 GCA_029939785.1 Fidelibacterota bacterium
AAAAAAAGTAACTACAAGGTGCATATTTTATAAACAGAAAAAGAAATTTATTGCCCGCTAAATACACGAAAAAACGTGAAATATTTTAAGATTTTTTTAGCGTAATTTAGCGTATTTAGCGGGGAACTATATTCTTAACCCACCTTGTCACGAAAAAAGAAAAATATATACAACCAGAAATAATCAATTAACAATATTAGAAAATTAAAGAGGTAAAAATGCATAAAAAATATTTGGTGACTAATTTATTGATAATATTGATAATTATCATGCAATCCTGCTCAAATACAATAATAAAAGGTGACTGGGAATTAATTGGTTCAGGTTTCAAATTCCCTGAAGGTCCTGTCTGGACAACTGACAACAAACTATATTTTTCCAATTGTAAGGGAGATTTTATAGGTATTTATTATAATAATAAAATTGATACATTAGTAATGGCTTCTGATTCAACTTTCATTCAAACTAATGGTCTCTTCCCTGCTGATAATGGTAGTTTTTACGCATGTGAATATGGAAAAGGTCAAATTCTGAAAATATCAAATAAAGGTAAATGTGATGTACTAATTTCAGGATTTAACAATAATTATTTTAACAGACCGAATGATATAACAACTGATCATAAAGGGAATTTATATTTTACAGATCCTAAATCATGGGGACCGGATAAACCTGATGGAAGAGTTTTCTTTTATAACTTTAATACATCTGAGTTAAAAATGGTTGGAGAAGGTTTATGTTTTCCAAATGGAATAAAACAATCACCAAAAAACAAGAAATTATATATTTGTGAATCTGCACAAAGTAGAATATTAGAATATAATATAAATGAAAATGGTTCTATTACTGATCAAAAAGTATTTATCCAACTTCCCGGTGGTGATCCTGACGGAATTGAGTTTGATGTGAGGGGAAATATGTATGTTGCACATTTTGGTACAGGGCATGTATATGTAATTTCACCTGATGGTAACATACTACAGAAAATTAAAACTCCTGGTAAAAAACCAAGCAATCTTGAATTTGGAGAAAGTGACAATAAAACCTTGTTTCTGACAGAAGATGAAACAAATTCATTATATAAAATTCGCACTAAATACAAAGGCTATCGAAAATAAAAATATTACCCGCTAAACACACGGAAAAACGCGAAATATTTTGATAATATCCAAAGAATGTTCCTTTACACTTCATCCTTAGAAATTTCGTGTTGGATATTGGATATTAAGAATATGTTTCCAAATTGTTAATTGTTAATTGTAATTCTATACGCCAAATCCGGAATTCTGAATTTATTGTATTTTAAACATGCACCCGAGTTACCATCAAAGTTTAATCCTCATGAAAACTTCTCATCGCCAAAAGGTTTTCTGTCGGAGTATTCAGAGGTATTTCACATCCGGCTGATAAAATAAACTTTCTGCCTTTTTCCTTACTAATCAGTTCAATGGTTTTCTTTGAAATTTGCTCGGGTGTTGAGTTCAAAATAACCGCTACAGGATCTAAATTTCCACAACGAATAATATCAGGTCCTAATAAATTAAAAGCATTATCCATATCTACCATCCAATCAATATCTAAAATATCGGGAGCAACATTTTTCAAATCCGGTAATAAATGAGTGATATTTCCACAAATATGCAATTTAACCATTGCACCTTTTGATTGGATAAATTGAACTAACTTTTTATGTAATGGCATAATTTCATTATGGTAATACTCAGCTGATATCTGCGAACAAATAGCATCACCAATTCCAATAACATCGCAACCTGCTTCAATTTGTGCCAATGCAAAATCTTTTGCTGTAATCATACATTTTTCAAAAATTGCTTTACAAAAATCAGGATCAACAATTGTATTCATTAGCATTTCAGATGTTCCTACCAGATCACATGCTTCTGCAAAAGGTCCCTCAATCCAGCCGATAATTGGAACACCCTGCCCCAATATTTTTCTAAACTCCTTAACTCCATTTATTCTATCAAGGGTTCTTTCAGATTTATAAACATCCGGATTTTTAAGTTCTATTACATCATTAATAGTTTTCACAATATTTTCACTACACTCCGGAACTCTATCTTTATGAAATATTATTTTGGCTCCAAATGCAGCTGTTTCACGATAGGGATCAGAGATAAGACCGACAGCATCTGTGTCAAAATGTTCCATACAACGAATATTTGCATCTACTAAGGTTTTATAATCAGATGAAAATTCCCCATAGTTTTTACCAATAAAATTAGTAGCAAAATGCATAAGAATTGGACGAAAAAAAGGAATATCCCCAGAATACTCATTATTTTTTATCGCTTTCAATTTTTGGATTTTAGTCATTTTTACCCTTTATTTTTGACAGGATTAACAGGATTTACTGGATAACTATTTTATTATCCTGTTTATCATGTTAATCCTGTCTATATTTTTTCTTTCATTTTTTCATTAAACTTTTGATACTACCTTTTTTTCAAATACAATTATAATAATAATTTGATGTATTTTCAAGAAGTTTATTTTGTTGCAAATCATTCGGTCTTAACACCCGTACTTCATTCATTATAAATCAAAAACAATAATAGTCATTAA
>JAOZSG010000428.1 GCA_029939785.1 Fidelibacterota bacterium
ATCGTGGATATGGTAGTTTGGGAACTGCACTTTTTATTGGAGTTGGTGCTTGTTTAGTTACATCATTATTTATCTTACCGGCTCTGCTTGGCTTTATTGAAAGAAATGATAATAATTAGAGATCTACACAAAATCAATAGGGTATCATGGAAACATTTTTTAATTATTACTATCATGGTGGAGATTTTAATTTATTTTCTATCTCCCATATCAATGCATTATTAACTCTACTTCTAATGAATATTTTAATGGTTTATATTATCAGAAAAACTCAATCTGAAAAAATCTCAAATATCATTAGAATCACTCTCGCTATAATACTTTTGATACAGGAATTATCTCTATCTATTTGGCGATTATCTTATGGTGAATGGAGAGTAGCAACCTCATTACCTTTACATTTATGCGGGATTGCGATAATTCTGGCGGCTTTTATGTTGTTTAAAAAGAGTAAAACAATTTATGAGGTCGTTTATTTCTGGGCAATTGCCGGAGCAACACAGGCATTGATAACTCCGGATATTGGTCAATACGGTTTTCCACATTACAGATACTTTCAATTTTTTGTTTCTCATGGGTTACTTGTAACAGCAGTCATTTATGCAACCTTTATATTAAAATTTCGTCCATCTGCAAAATCCATTTATAAAACCTTTGTAATAACAAATATTTACATGATTATTATAGGCGTTTTCAATTTCCTAACCGGCTCGAACTATCTATTCATTGCTCATAAACCTGAAACAGCATCGTTAATTGATCTAATGCCTCAATGGCCATATTATATAATACATCTTGAATTACTTGCTCTGATACTTTTTTCTCTTTGTTATTTACCTTTTACATTTCAATATCTATTTGAAAAATTTAGAAGTGTTGAGACAGAAGCTTGAATAAAAATTCATATTAACAACCATATCTATATAACCTACTCTCCTTGGATTTGTTGAGAGAAAGCAAAACAATTAAAATTTATTAATAATGATCCCTCAATATTTTTCTTTTACATATTAATTAGGATAAATCCATTATCTCCTTTTTTATTTTTCCAAAATAATTTTAACATTTGTTCTTTGACCTGCTTGCACTTGAATATTATTAATAGTTTGTACTTCATTATTATAACCATCAATTACCTTTATTGTATAGTTTCCTGTCAACATTTGCGTTTCCTGTTGTCCAACTCCTTCTTTTGTTTTATCTTCTTTTATATCATTTCCTGTTTTAAAAAAATAATACCACCAATATTCAGAAGAGGGTGATCCGTCGGCTTTTTGTGGAATAAGTACAATCGTTCCCATTTCAAATTTAAATATTTTTTCAAAAGTTTCACCTGAGTTAATAACAATATTTCTTTCCCATAAAGTAGAATAAGTATCTTGCTCATAAATTTTTATATCATAATTACCGGGCAGAATTGTTTTTTCTACATAACCAGATCCTTGGGTATTTAATATCTCTTCTTCTGTCCCGCTTTTATAAATAGTGTAAAATGCATTCAAAGATTCATTATTACTTTTAATTGATTTTAATTTTATAGATGCTTCGCCAAATACAACTTTGACTTCCAGCAATTTTCCTTCTTTTATCTGGATATTTTCCTTTCTAACTTCAATTTCTGTATCTCTTGATTTTGCGTGAATATCATAAACACCCGTTTCTAATGTAAAAGTTGGATTTGTACCTTCACTAGATGCAATTTTATTACTATCAAGATAAATATCAACATCCATATATACTTTTTTCTCTTTTTCATCTAAGCCGATTACTTCAAGATTTTTTTTGATGGATACTTCTTGAGTAATTTTTTTAAATGCTTCAATTAATTCGCCAGTATTTGACGCACCAATTACTTTCCCACCAAAAGGATCAACAATACAGTTTAATGTTGCAAGTTCTTCTTTTTTCATTCCAAAGCCTATAACATAAATATTTGTAATACTACCAGCATCTTTGATTTGTTGTGCTACTTCACAAGTATTTCCATTACAACTTTCTTTTCCATCTGTAATTAGTATTATATCCTTACTCCCTGCTAAATTTGGATTAAAATCATGGATACATTTTAACAATGAATATGCAATTGGTGTTTTCCCATTTGGTTTTATTGAACTAATTTTCTCAATAATTGCGGAATGATTATTTTTCCCCATTGGAATTTCCAAAACAGAATTATCACATTTTTTATTAAGGTGTCCATAAATTCTAAGAGATAACTGAATATTTTTTTGTTGTTTTAAATCATTTACCAAGTTTTTCATTGCCTTTTTAGCAATTTTTATTTTGCTGACACCTTGAATCTGTCCCCACATAGAGCCTGATGCATCAAAGATTAACGCAATTTGTTGATCTGAATTATTTGCATGAATTGTCATACTCATTAATAAAATGACAAGTATTACAATTATCTTTTTTAAATCTCTCATAAACCCTCCTTTTTTTATATTTATTTTATTAGTAAACATTTATTTGTAAAAACATTTTGTTCTGTCTTGATTTGATAAATATAGGTTCCTGAAGGATGATTTGTTGCATTCCAATTAAAATAATACTTTCCAGCATTTTGATATCCTAAATCCTGAGT
>JAOZSG010000429.1 GCA_029939785.1 Fidelibacterota bacterium
TAAATCAATCTGTAATTGTTAAGGAATTTTCAAATTTTAATTGAGTAATTCCCAATTATTAACGATACTCAATATGTAATTAATTCTAAATAATAGGATTACAATTGAGAAACAGATTTGTTCGAATAAATAGTGTTTTACATTTTATAGGAACTTTGTTAATTAATTTTGGAATAATAATACTTATTCCTGTAATAATGTCATTTGTTTTCTGGGGTAAATACGGAGAAGGTTGGCAAACTGTTGTAGCATTTATATATCCTTCCATACTTTCATTTTCTCTTGGATTTCTCCTAAAATATAGTTTCAAACATGGTAAAATGGATATTACCGGTTCAATGTTAATTTGTTCTTTATCATGGATAGTTTTTTCTGCAATTGGTGCTATTCCATTTGTTATGATTACTAATGTTAGCTATCTTGATGGGTATTTTGAAGCAATGAGTGGATTATCAACAACAGGTATAACAATTTTTGATAATCTGGATTTTATGTCAAGATCTATACTTTTCTGGAGAGCATTATGTCAATGGCTGGGAGGTTTGGGGATTCTTTCACTTTTCCTTATTGTTGTTTTTAGTTCCGGAGGTGCTCATCATATATTTGGTGCTGAAAGTCATAAAATAGTATCAAACAGACCGAAACCGGGAATGTTTAGTACTGTAAAAATTCTTTGGGGAATATATTTATTATTAACCGGATTAGCAGGATTGCTATTTTTTATTGAAGGAATGACAATCTTTGATGCAATATGTCATGCTTTAACAACTACCGGAACCGGAGGATTTTCTACTCACAGCAGTAGTACTGCATATTTTCAGGAAGCAGGATATCAAAATTACAAATTGATTGAATATACCATGACATTATTTATGTTACTTGGTGGTATAAACTTTCTAATTCATTATCGAATATTAACAAAAGACATTGGTGCTCTTTGGGATTCTGAGGAGATCAGAGTCTTTTGGAAATTAATCCTTGGTTTTAGCTTATTAATAATGATTAATCATATTTGGCAGAATGATTTTTTCTTTGTATTAATTAAATCAAGAAATCTACATGATATTTTTGTGAAACTTGAATCCATTTTCAGACATACAATTTTTCAGGTAATATCAATAATTACATCATCCGGATTTATTACAAAAGATATCAACTCTTCATATTTTCCGGCAATGGCTAAACAATTATTTTTAATTATGATGTTGATTGGAGGATGTGTTGGATCAACTAGTGGTGGTTTTAAAGTTTTAAGAATAGTGATATTGCGAAAATTGATGTGTCGTGAATTATATAAAATGACAGTAAGCAGCAAAGCAAGAACCCCATTGATCATTGACGGAGCAATTTTACCAAATGATGAGGTTTATCGTGCCGGTGCATTATTTTTCTTTTGGTTATTTTTGATTTTTATAGGCGGAGCAATCACAGCTGCTTTGACTCATCAATCTGCATGGCAATCTTTTTCCGGTATGTTTTCTGTTATGGGCAATATTGGACCTTGTTACATTTCAAATCAGGATCTGATAAATATTAATCCAATTGTAAAAGTTGTTTATATTTTCGGAATGTTAGCAGGTCGTTTAGAAATATTACCCGTTATTTTACTTTTTAAAAGAAAAGCATGGGCGTAATAGTACAAATAAAAGTTTGGAGGAATAAATGTATATTATTGTAGCTGGTGGCGGTCAAATAGGTAGTCAACTTGTGAAAGAATTAGTTGACAATAAACATGATGTGGTAGTTATAGAAAAAGACCAGATTATTTGTGATGAAATTTATGTAAAAACCGGAGCAGTTGTCATCAATGGTGGTATAACATCAATAAGTACTTTAAAAGAAGCTAATATTGAAAAAGCAGATGTAGCTGTTGCTACTGCTGATAATGACGCAGATAATCTATCATTTGCTTTACTATGCAAAACCTTTAATGTACCAAGAATAATTGCGAGAATGCGAAATCCTGAATATGAAAAATCATATAAAGTTGCAGGTGTTAATGCTGTAATTAGAGTTACTGATTTACTTGTTAACAGATTGATGGTTGCTGTGGAAGATCCGGAAGTTAATAGAATTACAACTCTTGGTGATGGTAAAGCAGATATTTTTAAATTAATAATACCGCAAAGAGCAAAAATATTAGGAAAAAATATTAAAGATATTGTTCAACTAAATCCCATTTTTCAAGAAATTGTATTCATTGCTATTATTGATCCTATTACTGATGAATTTATTATTACGAAAGGTAATACAACTATTAAATCAGGGCAAGAAATTATATTTCTTTGTTCAAACATGATTATTTCGAAAATAGTAAATCTATTAACTGAGCAATTTCAAGACAGACGAAATTTATAATAATATTTTTGATACTTAATTAATACTCAAAAATTTTCGGCCGAATCATATTTTTTAATCCGACTTTTTTTATTAATTGCTTATAAGTAATTGGATTAATTGTTTTATTATCAATTAGATTGTTTAGTTCCGCAGAGCATAAAACATCAGTTTCTGCTTTTCTGTGAACACTCATATTTTTCATCAACAATCGTAAATCAAAAGAGGTAAAA
>JAOZSG010000430.1 GCA_029939785.1 Fidelibacterota bacterium
GGTCTTAACACCCGTACTTCATTCATTATAAATCAAAAACAATAATAGTCATTAAGTTCATCAAGTTTACTCTTGATTTTTATAGTTTTTATGATAAATTTCAAAACAGTGTTTTACTAAAAAAATCAATAACTATTCAAGCACAACATCATTAGAAACTGATATACAATTTTCAGGAGATAATTTATGGCTAACAATAATTCCAAATTTATACTGATTGTAGAAGATGAAGTCCTAATTGCAGTAGCAGAGCAAATGGATCTTGAAAAATATGGATACAACGTAATTCTTGCACATTCAGGTGAAGAAGCAATTCAAACATGCAAATCAAATCCTGATATTAATTTAATCATCATGGATATTGATTTAGGTAAAGGAATAGATGGAACTGAAACAGCTGAGATTATTTTACGAGAACATGATATTCCAATACTATTCATGTCAAGCCATACTGAACCTGAAATTGTAGAAAAAACCGAAAAAATAACTTCCTACGGTTATGTCGTAAAAAATTCCAGTATAACAGCACTTGATGCTTCAATTAAAATGGCTTTTAAATTGTTTGATGCAAAAATAAATGAAAAAATTAAAGAGAAGGCATTAGTTGAAAGTGAAGAAAAATATAGAGTAGCCTTTTCAGCAAGCCCTGATTCCGTTAATATTAATAAATTGAATGGTCGTTATGTTGAAATAAATGATGGTTTTACAAGATTAATGGGTTATACTAAAGAGGATGTAATTGGAGTACTTTCTTCTGAAATTAAGATATGGGCAATTCTGGAAGATAGAGAAAAATTGATCAAAATCTTGAAAGAAAAAGGACATGTTGAAAACCTGGAATCAGTTTTTAGATGCAAAGATGGCTCGTTAAAAACGGGGTTAATGTCTGCTCATATAATTAATATAAAAAATGAACCTCACATTTTAACAATAACCAGAGACATTTCAAGTCGTAAAAAAACAGAAGATGCTCTAAAAAAGAGTAACCAACGATTCCGGACATATTTTGAACAAGGACTGTTTGGTATGATAATAACTTCAGTTGAAAAGGGATTTTTAGAAATAAATAATGTCTTTTGCAAAATGTTTGGCTATACACGTGAAGAGTTATTTAAGTTGACATGGGCAGAAATTACCCATCCTGACGATCTGGAAGCAGATGTGACTCAATTCAACAGATTATTATCAGGTGAAATTGATAGTTATTCGCTGGAAAAACGTTTTATCCATAAAAATAAAAAAATCATATATACTTCAATCTCTGTTAATGCAGTACGCAAATCCGATGGTTCAGTTGATTATTTTCTGGCATTAATGACTGATATTTCCAAACGTAAACAGGCAGAAGAAGAATTATATGCAGCAAACGAACAAATGACAGCAAATTATGAACAATTAAAAATAAGTGAAAATAACTTACATATTATATTAAACTCAATCGGCGATGCCGTAATTGCTACTGATATTGATGGCAATATTTTACAAATGAATCCAGTTGCAGAAAAACTAACTGATTGGAAGTTGAATGATGCAAAGGGCAAACCTTTATCAGAAATATTTCATATCATAAATGCTAAGAACAAAAAAATCGTTGAAAATCCTGTTCAGAAGGTGCTGGATACCGGACAAATAATCGGGCTTGGTAATCATACAATGCTTATATCAAAAAACGGTATTGAATATCAAATTTCCGATAGTGCTGCACCAATTAAAAATGATGAAGGTAAGGTAATGGGTGTTGTTCTTATTTTTCGTGATGTTACTGAAGAATATCAAATTCAGGCTGCTTTATATGAAAGTCAGGAAAATTTGCAGGCATTTGTAGAAAATGCCAGAGGATTTGGAGTTTATTCAGTAACGCTTAGTGATAATGATAAATATGGAGCACGTACTCTAATTGCTTCTCCATCTATAAAGAATATACTGGGAGTAGAGGATTTAAAAGACAATGCCAGTTGGTTTAAAAATATTCACAATGATGATATTGAACGAGTTACTGCTGCACACCATAACTCTCGCAAAACAGGTGTTGTGTTTGATGAAACATTTCGAATCCATCATCCAACAAAACATTTACGTTGGATTCATACCATATCTTCGCCTATAAAACTGTCCGGAAAGGCCAAACTATTTACTAATTTCAATGGATTAATTACTGATGTAACAGATGTCATGATTGCTGATAAAGCAATAAAAGATGCCCTATCACTTGCTGGGGAAAGCAATAAAAAAAATCAGGAACTACTTGATAATACAAAAATCCACATGTGGGCTTTTAATGGTGAATTATATTCTTACATGAATAAAGAATGGTATGATTATACAGGTCAGGATAAGTCATTGCCACTAACAATAGAAAGATGGACGGAAGTTGTTCATCCTGATGATTTGGATAATGCAGTGAAACTCTGGATGGAACATTGGGAAACAAAAACCGAACTTGAACTTAATTTTAGATTAAAACGAAAAGATGGTGTGTATAGAAATTTTTACTGTCATACCAAACCAATTTTTAATGAAGATGGAAGTTTTAAGCATTTCCATGGCTATAATATTGATATTACTGT
>JAOZSG010000431.1 GCA_029939785.1 Fidelibacterota bacterium
TACAGATCAACAACATGCCAGGATGATGAGTTGTGCCGGTGAACCCTATGTACATACGCCAAATATGGATAGACTTGCTACTTCCGGAATTAGATTTGAAAATGCCTATTGTGCTAATCCGGTATGTGTGCCTTCACGCTATGGAATGATTACCGGATATATGCCTCATGTTTTTGACGGACTTGAGTCGAATCGTAAAAAAACTAAAATAAAACCATTAGTAAAAGATTTTATTGATACACCTCCGATGGGGTGGATTTTTCGTAATGCCGGGTATGAGACTGTTTATGGAGGCAAGTTTCATATTGAGGGTAGTTGGGGTTATCCAAAAGAAAAGGAAAAAGTATTTGGATTTTCTCCGTTGATAGAAGATTCTAAAGCAAAATTGGCACAGGATTGTTGTGAGTTTTTTAAGCAAAAACGTGACAAACCGTTTTTAATGTGGGCATCATTTTTAAATCCTCATGATATATGCAAATTTCCTTTCATGGGAAATAATGATATGGATCATCCATATACTCAGAAATGCCACAAGGAATTAGCGAGTTTGCATCAACAATTTCCAGACAGTCCCTTACCACCATTACCCGATAATTTTGAACCGACAAAAAATGGAATTGACTGGATTGAACATTTCCATCGTGGTGAGATTGATGGAACCGGGCTGAATGGTACTTTTGGTTCTCATGCCTGCAAATGGGATAAGAATTTATGGCAGGAATACCGTTGGGCGTATCGTCGTTATGCTGAGGATGTTGATTCCCATGTTGGTATATTACTTGACGGATTAAAGGAATCCGGTTTGAAAGAAAATACAATAATCATCTTCACAAGTGATCATGGTGATCATGATGGTGCTCATGGATTGACAATGAAAAGATCCTTTTATGAAGAATCTGTAAATATTCCATTGATAGTCAGCGGACCGGGTGTTGTGAATCGAGGTACTGTTAATAAAACCGGACTTATAAATAATGGTATTGATATTATTCCTACCATGTGTGATTATGCGGATATTCAGGTTCCTGAAGGTTTGAAAGGTAAAAGTTTCAAAGGTTTGGTTGAAGGTAATGATGATATTTCCAGGGATTATGTTGTTTCCCAAACCAATACCGGCAGAATGCTGCGAACTCTCAAGTATAAATACAATGTCTATTTTAAAGATGGAAATTCTGAGGAATTGTTGTTTGATATGGAAAATGACAGATTGGAAATGGTAAATCTGGCAAAAGATTCGAAGTATAGTAAAATTTTAGAAGAACACCGGTATAAATTAAAACAGTGGTTAACTGAAAATAAAGATATTATGGGATTGAAATATATCAATTAACAATTAGCAATTAACAATTAGCAATATACAACACGGAATTTCTAAGGATGAAATGTAAAGGGATTATTTCTACGGATTGATTGTTGATTTTAAAATCTCGGGTCAGAATTTTTGATATTAATCAAAATATAAATTAGTTGTAATTTAATGATCGGACAATTAGATTGCGAACCAGTACGGAAGAGTATCTGTCGATTGTATTGTAAGTTTTTGAAAAATGAAAAATTAAGATTCTGTCACATTAAGTCAGTCAGTAGTCAGTCATTAGCCCGTCAGTAGCCGGATCTACGACCTGATCTATAACAGGATTTACAACCCGTCGAAATGTACATCGGAGCACAATGATTGAAAATTGAAAATCAAATAGATAAAGCTTCGAACACCCTTCGATAGAGTAAAGGTAGTGTCAAAAGTTATATGAAAAAATAAAAGTTATATGAAAAAATGAAAAACATTGTTCACGGATTAACAGAATTAAAACAGATAATTAACATAAAAAATCCGTGTTAATTTTTATTCATCTGTGAGCAAAAAAAAGAGTTTATATGAATAAGCCTGATTTTGATAATTTATTAGCTACATTGTATCGTCAAAAATCAAAAAGAACACCAATTTTTGAATTTATTATTAATAATCCATCTCGGTTTAAAAAACCAATGATAGGTTACCAACCCAAAAAAGATAAACTAGATCCTTTTCGTGAATATATTCATCTCTATCACCGTTTAGGATATGATTTTGTAAGTCTCCCAGTTTGGGAAGCCAATCTTTTATCCTTTCCCTTTTCAAGTCATGATGAGAAAAACTCTCGATCATTAAATGTTGATAGTACTATTATAGATCGTAATAGTTTTGAAAATTATTCATGGCCAGATCCTGAAATTGGAGAGTATGATGTACTAGAAAATTTAACAAAAGAACTTCCTGATGGAATGAAATTTATAATAATTGGTAATTATGGAGTTCTGGAAAACGCTGTAAATCTGGTTGGTTTCGATAAATTATCATTAATGCTTTTTGAGGAACCTGATTTGGTTAAAGATATTTTTAATGCCATCGGTAGTCGATTACTTAGATATTATGAAATGAATAGTGTAATAACAGAAACATTAGACTAATACAACAATATATTTCAGGAGATTATATGAGATCATCAATTCAGTTCTGTGTAATTTTAATAATTGTGCTTTTTACTCAACAATTATTTTCACAAGAAAAAAAAGAAATTCCCAGACG
>JAOZSG010000432.1 GCA_029939785.1 Fidelibacterota bacterium
ATTAAAAATACGATTTATACTAATTTTGGATCCGATATTCATACAGCAGTATTTTAACAAATATTTAAGAATATAGACATTATTAATTTCATAATTTTCTAATAGATCATTAAAAATGATTTTACTAATATATTCTTTTAAAAGGACTAATCTATTTTCTTTATTGGTTAAAGCAACTTCCGGAAGTCCTCCTGTAAGAAGATATTCGTTGAATGCATTATATATGGTTACTTCAGTTTTAATTGATTTTTCTTTATTCTTAATACCGAGAAATTGTATATATTCTCCAAATGATAGAGGGAATAGTTTATAATTTTCTGTTCGAGCTTTAAAGCGGTTTGATGTCATTTTTAAAAACATACTTGCTATAGACGAAGATAAAAAAATTGACGCATTATATTGTTCGTAAATTGTTTTAATATTATTTTCCCAATTGGGAACTAAGTTTATATCATCAAAAAATAAGTAAATTTTCTTTTCGATATTTTCAGGATACATCTCATAAAAAGTTTTTAAAACCATTTCTATACTTTTAATATTCATTGGAAACAGTTTGTTATCCCTGAAACTTATATATAGAATTTGTTCTTTTTGAATACCTGATTTGAGTAGATCAGAAATTGTCTGATAAAACAAACAAGTTTTTCCAGATCTGCGAACACCAGTAATAGTAATAATTTTTTCACTGTCCAAAGGGATATTCAAATTTCTCTTTTTTATGAGAGGAATTTTATTTTCTATAAATTTTTTTATTATTCCTTTTAAAGTTTCTTTGTCCACAAATAAACTTTCTTATTATTCATCTTGATATAAAGTAATAAAATCATTGGTTACAAATAAAAATAATTATAATCTTAATTTATGTATATACACAACTATCTATACATAAAATGGTCTATTCTAATAAAATGATATTGCTCCGCCCCCTCAGTCCCATTTTGGTATAGAGAAAGCATGTTGTAATGATTTAGTTATAAAAAAAGAATAAAAATTACACGTATGTATGATTTTTTTATATATTATTTCGCTTGAAATATAATTTAATTTGATAATGATTTTCTTCTAAAATCTGAAGATTTATAAAATTTATTTTCAAATGATTTATCCTTTTTTCATCACTTTATGAAAGTATAGGATATACGTTAATTTGTCAATTTTTTTTTTAATTATTTTTATCATTATTATGAATTGCAATTTTATTCTAAAAATCTATCAATATTACAATATTAACCTGATTTTAATAAGTGGAGATAATCAATAAGGTTTCGGTGGATTTGGAGCACAATTCACACATTGTTCCTGGTGAAATGATATAGAGAATCGCACCTGAGTTGCCACGAGTTTTAACTCATTTTTCCAACAATATTAAATCCATATTTGTATTTATCCAATAAGATGATTCTTCTTTTTTACTACTTGGGGTTAAAACCCCGATTGTTTTGGGAGATATTTGTTCCACGAGTTAAAACTCGTGGCGATTCAAAAACTTGTGGTAATTTAAATCTTTATGAATCTGTCTATGTTCTTTTAACCCTTTTATTATATCATTCTGCCTGTTTTTTTACGAATAAACCCAGCCAGGAATGACTGGGCTACTATTATTCTCTATCGAGAATTCTTTGTAAATATTTTCCATATTCACTTTTTATAAGAGTTTTAGTAATTTCTTTGAATTGTGCTTTGTCTATAAATCCCATATGGTAGGCCACTTCTTCTAAACAGGCAATTTTTAGCCCCTGACGTTTTTCAATTGTTGCAATATAATTTCCGGCATCAACCAAAGAATCATGAGTTCCTGTATCAAGCCAGGCATAACCCCTTCCAAGGATTTGCATTTTTAATTTTCCCTGTTTTAGATACTCTTTATTAACATCAGTTATTTCCAATTCACCTCTGTCTGAGGGTTGGATGTTTTTTGCAATATTAACTACTTCATTATCATAAAAGTACAATCCTGTTACTGCATAATTTGATTTTGGATATTTTGGCTTTTCCTCTATAGAAACGACATTCATATTAGCGTCAAATTCTGCAACGCCATATCTTTCTGGATCAGTGACGTAATAGCCAAACACTGTTGCTCCATTTTGCATTTTAGATGCATTTTGGACTTTAATTTTAAGATCATGTCCATAAAAAATATTATCGCCCAATATTAAACAAACAGAATCATTTTCAATAAAGTCTTCGCCTATAATAAATGCTTCTGCCAAACCATTAGGCTCTGCTTGTTCAGCATAACTAAAATCTACACCCCACTGACTACCATCTTTTAACAAATCTTTAAATTTCGGGAGATCATGAGGAGTACTAATGATTAAAATTTCTCTGATACCTGCAAGCATTAGAACTGATAATGGATAATAAATCATAGGTTTATCATAAACAGGTAATAATTGTTTTGATACTGATATGGTAATTGGATACAATCTGGTACCTGATCCACCTGCTAAAATAATTCCCTTCATAATTCCTCTTTTTTGCTCCTTAACAACACTAATATTTCAAATTAAATTAAAAAATTTATTCCATTTGTTTTCCAATACAATGATACTCAAAACC
>JAOZSG010000113.1 GCA_029939785.1 Fidelibacterota bacterium
CAACTGCACCCGGATTATATTTTAAGGCAATTAAATTTGCTTTAAAGGCATTATTTAATTTATTTAAATGAACCGGAATAACTGCTTTTATTTTTGGAGGTAAGGGAACAAGATTAAGTTTAATCTCTGTAGAAAATGCTAATGTTCCTTCAGAGCCAGCCAATAGTTTACAAAAATTAAAAGATTCATTAACCTTGCTGAATACATTGCTCTCTAATAATAAATCAATAGCATATCCATTATTTCTTCTGTTCATTTCAGGTCTTGGATATTCTTTTCTGATTGTATTCTGATTTGTAGTTTCAGACAATATTTCTTTAATGTTTTTGTATATATTATTTTCGAGAGAATTTCCTAAACATTTTTTTTCAAATTCCTCAGAAGTCAGTGGTTTAAAAACTACTTCTGAACCATCACTTAAAATTGCATTAATTTCAAGTGTATGATCTCTTGTACTTCCATAAAGTATAGAATGAGAGCCACAGGAATTATTTCCAACAAGCCCACCAATCATACATCTGCTGGATGTAGAAGTTTCCGGCCCAAAGAATAGCCCATAAGGTTCAAGATACATATTCAATTCATCTAATACTACTCCGGGCTGAACTTTCACCCATTTTTCGTCAACATTAAGTTCAATAATTTCAGTCATATATTTTGAAACATCTACAATGATTCCTTTTCCTACAACCTGACCTCCTAAAGATGTACCGGCTGTTCGGGGAATAATTGACAATTTATTTTCAGATGCAAAAGAAATGATTTTTTTAATATCATCAATAGTTTTCGGTCTGACAACCGCGACAGGCATTTCTCTATAAACAGAAGCATCAGTAGAATACAAAATTTTTTGTATCTGATCTGTGTAGATTTCACCTTCAAAATTATTCCTTAACATTTCAAACATATTTTTCTCCAATTATATTTTATATGTGGATGCAAATTTAATGGCATATTTTAATACCTATCCATATGATACGGTGATGTTAATCTATATTCTCCAAATCCTGTTTCGTCAACAAAAATAAACATTCTGTCAACATTTTGGTAATACCAGATTTCATAAGGTTTTGCATTTATTTCAAAAGGATGACGCTCAATATTATCAGGTCTTCCATAGATTACATAAATTAATCCCATATCAGTTTGCCAACCTTCACGAAAACCACTAAAATTTCTATTTGCATAATGTATACGTCTGTAATATTCATCCATGAGTTCATTTTTTACAGTGCCATAAGTCGGATCTTTGCTTTTCCAAAACTCCTCAAATTTTTCTCTTTTTTTCTCTTTTTTTGCTTTACGAAGTGCCTTTATGGTTTTACCATCTGCAATATATTTCAACTGTTCGATCGCAATATCAATATCATTTATTAAAATTGACATTCCATGCCATTTAAGATGAAAATCTTTTTCACGAGACACAATTTCACCGTTTAACTCAACGATTACTTTTAAAATATATTTTGTATATTGGAGGTTTGTATCAGTTAATTTCAATATTTCTTTTGATATACCTTTTTCATAATCTCTATTAAATGATTCTTCAAATATTAAGTTTGCATCATTATCCAAAATCTGATATTTTAATGTTGCCGGTCCACCTTCAGAAAGAAGATTATATTTTATTAACATTATTGATTTTTTCTCTTCATTTGAATTTAATAATGAATCTGATTTAATATCAGCTTGAGTAGTGTCTTCAATTTCGGTAATAGAAATTTCACTAATAATTACTGATTTTTCATAAAAATCTTTTAACTTAATTTTTTTATTAAAAAACTGTTTTTTATCAGTATCAATGTCTCGGATACCAATTGTAAATTTATATGTATCAGGTATAAGTTTAAAGCCAATCTCGTGTATTCTATGCAATTTATTAGAATTTGTTTTATCATATTCTTTTAATCGCACCTCGGAAGTAATTACTTTAGAATAAACTTGTTTGTCTTCACTATTTAAAACAAATAAAGAGACATCATAAGCGGCTAAAAATTCATCGGAATCTTTTATAAATTGCAGTTCATCATATGGAATTTTGATTATTACTTCCATTCGGACAGAATCTCTCTCAATAATTGGATATGAAAAAATTTCATATTTAAAATATGGAATTCCCGGACCCTTTTCTTTGCGTTTTTTATTAAAACCCTGAGCAGTAAGAAGCGATTGTGTAATTATAAGGATAATGAGAATAATAAAACTGGTTCGCTTATTTGGCATATTTCCTCCATTGATATTTTGTTAACCCATTTTCAGTACCAAACCAAACCCAGTCTCCATCAGGTATAATTTTGAATACATTATTTCCACATAAACCATCAGACATTGTATAATGTTCCTCAGAGGCATCATTAATATTCAATAATATAGCACCTTCCGGTGTGCCTAACCATAAATAATCTCCATCCAAAGCAATATCATAGATATAAAAATTATGATAATCAGGGAGATTACTCCATTTCCCATTTTTATTGTCAAATTGCATTAAATTTTTTGTAGTCTTAAAAACAGTAAGAGAATCATTACTGGTAATTGCCAGACATTCAGACGCAACTGCATCATTCAAATCACATTCATCTCCATTCATATCATAATGTGATACCGCATGATTTTTTCTATTTATCGAATATATTCCGTTATTTGTACCTACCCAAACATTTTCATGTCCAATCTCAATTTTATTAATATTTATATGCATTCTATTTTTTGTAAAATATATTTGTTCAACATTTAATTCAGGAATTGAAACCATATTTAAACCAAGAGAAGTTCCAATCCATGCAATACTATCTTCCAAAGCTATTGTCTGAATTATTTCAGATTTCAAACCTTTTGTAACTGAAAGTCTTTTCCAGGTGTTTTCTTTTTGTTTATATATTGAAAGCCCCTGCATTGTTCCAACCCAAAGTTTACCATTTTTCCATTTTAAGTCCAAAATACGGTTTGTTGCAAGTTCCGGAATGAATCTATCCTCCAAATAATGCCATTTTTCTTCATCAAAATTATAGCAGCTTATTCCTGTCTTTTCTGTTGAATTAAAGGGTAATTGGTAATCTGGTTGCTCACCGGCAATCCATAATGAGTTTTCAGAAAACTCAATAGCATTAACAAAATTCTGCATAATTCCATAATGATTAATATTAAGACGTTTTATATTGTCATCTCCGGTTATAAATCCTAATCCATTAATTCCGCCAAAAATATCACGACTACTATCTTTATAAAAAATATTAATATGATATTCCCGCAACTCATTATCAATAATTTTCCCATCATTATGAAAAGAATAATTTCCGGTTATAAAATAATCATTAAAATTATCTTCACTATTATCCTGTGTAATACTCCATGTTATATCTTTGGGCATCTCATCAAAAGTCATAGTGGATATTATCATTCCGGATAGATTTTCCAATTTATAAACTGTTCCATCAATAGATATCACCCAGATATACCCTGTTCCTGTACCTATCTGAACAATTTCTTCATTAAGACAATTTTCCCATTTTACCGCCGCAGGATGAAGATAACTAACTCCCTCTTTATGTCCTGTCCAAATACTACTGGTAGTATGATTATATATTACGCAGTTGATATCATCATTGGACATTCCATCGCTGATTGTGTATGGAGGTTCTGCAAATTCCTGAAATCGATGATATGGAAGTATTCCACCGGATGTACCAAAATACACATAATCTCTTCCTTCACAGAGACTTGTAATATAATTACAATTTTTATAAGTTATCCAATCACCCATTTCATACATTCTAATCTGAACTTTATTTTTTGCCGAAATTAGTGTAATAAATAATAATATGCCTAAAATGACTATTTTATTTTTCTTCATACATCAATCCATTTTTGAAAACATTTTCCCGGGAAACTGTCTTATTGCTCCCATTAACTCAAGACTCAGTAATATTGTTAAGATTTCCGGTGTACTTTTTTCTAATTTTTCAGCCAATTTATCTATATGTATAGAATTGTCAATTGCATCAAATACTTCTCTTTCTTCCCTGGAAAATTGAAAATTAATTTCTAATTGTTTTTTTGTGGTTGAAAATTTTCTGGCATTATCTATTTCATTTAGGATGTCATCAGCATTTGTAACTAATTTTGCTCCTTTTTGTATTATAAGATTTGTTCCACCACTTTGTTTATCAAATATTCTTCCGGGTACAGCAAAAACATCTCTGTTTTGATCTAATGCAATATATGCAGTTAAAATTGCACCACTTTTTTTACCGGCTTCAATCACAATTGTTCCAATAGTCAGTCCGGAAATAATCCTATTCCTCAATGGAAAATTTGTTGCATCAGGTTTGCTGCCAAATGGAAATTCAGAACAATATACTCCATTTTTCAATATTTCATTTTTTAATATTCTATTTTCCGATGGATAGACAATATCAACACCATTTCCTAAAACAGCAATGGTTCTGCCACCATATTTTATTGCTGCTTTATGAGCCTCAGTATCAATTCCTCGGGCAAATCCACTTACGATTGTTATATTTCGTTCTACCAAACCTTTAGTTATTTGCTCTGTGACTTTGCGTCCATATTCCGTACAATTTCTGGAGCCTACAATTGCAATTGCATCAGTATCTTCCTCTATGAAATTACCATTATGATAAAGTACAATTGGCGGATCATATATTGTTTTCAGACGTGCCGGATAATCATCATCAAAAATAGTAGTAATTTTAAAAGGACTTCTTGTTAAAATATCCATATTATCAAAAACATACTTTTCGTTAAACCCTTTTGCAATCAGGTTAACAGCTCTTTTATCCATTCCGGGTGTATTTTTTAGTTGATCTAATGGAATATTAAAAATTTGATTAATATCAGGTAGAATCGATTTTAATTTCAAAATGCTTCTACATCCCATACCTTTTATAGACAATAATCGTAATGCTGTTTCTATGTTTCCCATATCTTATCTATTTCATTATGTCTGTTCTCAAGAATTTTCACAACTTCATCTATAAAATTTTCCAAACCCGCACCTGTTACTGATGATATTGAAATTGTTTTGATATCATCAATATTAACATCAGGTTTTTCCCCAATAATATCTTCTTTAGTAAAAACTATTAATTTGGGCTTTTCGGTAAAATCTGTCAAATGCTCCCTCAACTCATGTTCTAACATTCGATAGGTTTTTTCCGGTTCTTCATCAACAGATTCAATCAGAAAAACCAAAACCTGAGTTCTCTCTAAATGTCTTAGGAATCGATGTCCCAGGCCTTTACCAAGATGAGCACCTTTAATCAATCCGGGAATATCTGCAAGCACAAAACTTTTATAATTTTCATATTTTACGATACCAAGATTTGGAACAATCGTGGTAAATGGATAATCAGCTATCTTGGGTTTTGCTTTTGATAATTTTGATATTAATGTTGATTTTCCGGCATTTGGCATACCAACAAGTCCAACATCTGAAAATAGTTTTAATTCAAAAACTAATTCAAAATTTTCTCCGGCTGAACCTGGTTTTGCATATCGCGGAGTTCTATTTGATGATGAAGCATACCTTGCATTTCCAATTCCACCAAAACCACCTTGTGCTAATATCTCTTTTTGACCATGTTCAGTTATATCAAAGAATACCTGATCATCATCCTTTTTTTTAATTACAGTCCCAATTGGAACTTTGATAATTATATTTTTCCCATTTTTTCCTTTTTTATTTGCTCCCTGACCAGGTGAACCATTTTTCGCCTTATAACTTTTGTGATATTTTATATCCTGAAGTGTGCTGAGGTTGCTTTCTCCAAGAACTATTATGTTTCCTCCATTACCACCATCGCCACCGTCAGGACCACCTTTTGGAATATACTTTTCTCTTCTGAAGGAAACACATCCATTACCACCATTACCTGCCTGTACATAAATTTTTGCATAATCAACAAACACTATTATTATCTCCAATATATAAAATTCAAAAAAAAATTCGTTTCTAATTTAATCATTATTATCTTTTTTTGAAGAATAAAAATGCACTCTTCCGATAATAATTAAAGTAAAGAAACATAATTTTTATGATCTTATAATATCAAAACTCTTAACCCGAGATTTAAAAATCAATTAGTTATACAGACATAATCGTAATAGAAATTATATTGTTTGTCATTTATAGTCATTTGACTTCATCATCTTTTATTGTCCATTTGCTATTTTTTTTGCATTATTAACAATAGAGCCGCACCTAAAGGTGCTATAATACATTAGATAATTTATTTTTCTACAAATAGGAACGCACCTCTGGTGCTAGAAAAATTATAACAATCATTTACGCCAAATTCGGAGTTCTGAAATTTGAGACAGAGTGATTTACGCTAAGTCAGGAGTTCTGAATTTATTAATTTTAGAAGATAGGGAGAAAATAGTATTTATAATATCTGTTTTTCCATTAATGCAACAACATTTTTAAATTCATTTTTATTCGTTTCATTCATTGACATTAATCGCTTATGAGCATCCAACATTACTTTTGCCATATTTTCTTCATGGTGCCCAATATTTCCTGTATAATTCAGAGATTTCAAAATATCATCTGGTTTATCTATTATTATACATATATCATCAAAACCTATATTCTGTAAAAGTTCTGTAATGTTTGGGTTTGTCGATATAACAGTCAATCTGTGACCTTTTTTATCTATGAGAATTTGTGAAGTTCTTGCCAGAAGTCCCAAATTTGTACTATCTAAATATGTTGCATCAGTAAGATCAATCAAAATATTTTCAAACTGATTATCATCTTCTAATTTTGTTAAAAAAGATGAAAAACTGCCACAGTCTGTATATTTTAGATTTCCGGATAATTTGATAAAGTAGTTTAGATTATCTTCAGCATATAAGTATTTATTCTCAATCATCACTATCTCCACTCTTAATAATAAGACAAGTAATATCATCTGGAAATTCTTTAATTGATTCTAAACCAAATTTTTCAGGAATATCATCAATTGTAATTGAATCATCTAAAAAGGTTGAAAGCAGGAATTCCTGCTGTAATTTAAGATCACTAATTGGTAAAATATCCAAAAAACCATCAGATAACAAAAAAAGTGTAAAATCTTTAGGTAAATCTTTTTCATAATTTTTATACTGACTATTTTTTATTAGACCAACTGGAAATCCTTTTTCATTCAGAAACTCAGTTGTTCCATGCGAAAATAAAATTGGAAAAGGAAATTGTCCTGCATTCGAAAAAATGAGTTTATTATTTATATTATCTATTAATCCATAAAAAATAGTTAGATGTTTGCCAAGTTTTTCTTTTAGCAATAATTTATTAATAATTCTAATTAAATTCTTTGGATCCAGAATAGTATTATCATTTTCTCTTCGATTTTTAGAAATAAATGATGATATATAACTTTTAATCAAAATAGTTATAAATGCTGAGGAAGCACCATGTCCGGATACATCGATAAAATAAAATCCAACGAATTGATCATTAATTTTAAAATAATCCAAAAAATCACCACTTAAATAAAGTGATGGTTCAAGATAATGTGAAAATTTAAAATTTAATATTGTTTGATTATTTTCAGGTAACAGCTTATTTTGAATTGCTCTTCCGGCTTTAACATCTTTTTCAATTGTTTCTATACTTCGTTTGAGTGCATCATTGGCATTTTCTAATTCTCTATCCCATTCAATTAGTTTTTTTTCGAGATCAACAACTCTTTTTCCTGCCCCAATTCTACTTTTAAGTTCCTCTGCGTCAAACGGTTTTGTAATATAATCATCTGCTCCGGCATCCAAACCTTTTATGAGGCTTTCTTTACCTGATTTTGCAGTAAGAAGAATAATATAAATTGGAAAATCCGGTCGTTCTTTGCGTATTTTTTCACATATTTCAATGCCATCCATTTCAGGCATCATCCAATCTACACATGCAACAATAGGTTCATCAGTTTGAAGTAAATATTCGTAGGCTTTTTTGCTTTCCCAAAAAATTATAGGTTCATATCCCCAGCGTAAAACATATAATTCCATTAACTTACAATTTGTTTTTTCATCATCAACAATTAGCATTTTCATATTTTTATTTTTCTGAATTTAAAAATTGTTATAATTACTATTATAATCAATATCGGATTTATTTAATATTAATTCAAGTTAACAATGGTTTTAATCTGGAATAATAGAAAAATAAAATAAAGCAACCAACTGTTATTATTAAATCTTCAATAATTCTTTGTGTACCAACAACCGATTCTTTATTGTCTAATGAAAAACATCCACACTGAATATTGAGTCCTCGTATCATTGCACTTACAATCAATAAAATAAAAACAAATGATAAGACACCAAGAATCAGTGATGCCATATCAGTCCAAATATCAAAAATCAATAACAAACCGAGTCCTGCCTCAAGCCATGGAATTAATATGGCAATAATATTCAACATTTCTATAGGTAATACTTTATAATGATATATAATTTCTGCAAATCTTGCAGGAAAAAGTATTTTATCAATTGATGCATAAATAAAAACAACACCTAAAACCACCCGAATAATCATCATAAATAATTGATTTTTATTATTATACTTCATGGTGTTGATCCTTTTGATACCTGATTATCATTCCCTATCCAGGACGACCAACCTCCAATAAAATAATTTACATTCATAAAACCAATTTCTTCCAAATATACCGCCAGTTCAACACTTAAATGACATTCTTCACCATCACAATATGTAATTATCTTTTCTGTAAAATCAATATCAGCAATATCAATTTCATCAAATCCAATTTCTTCAATAGGGATAGAAATCGCACCCGGAATATGACCATCTATATAATTCTCTGTAGATCTTGCATCAAAAAAAATACAATTTCCTTTCATAAATATTTTCTGGACTTTCTCAATATTAATTTCTTTTATTGATTGTAATTCATTCACAATATCAATATCTTTTTTCTTATGTATTCTTTTTGCACTTAAAAAAAGTGGAACTTTAATATTTGTATCTTGTATTTTTATATTACGGAATTTGGTGATTACGGGTATTCCTTCAGGCGAAATCTTATTAAAAAATAATGCGATCAATGTAATAATTACAAAAAACAGGCAACCTCTTTTTATTAATGAAATTAAAATGATGAACCTCCTTCCTTATAAATTTTGTCTTAATAATGGCTAAATTAATATTTAATTCCATACATTTCAATATCTCTTCCGAATAATTAATAAATTTTAATACATGAAGATTTCATTATTTGCATTGAATAAAGTATATTTGCCAATAAGATAAACCGAATGAGAAATATGAAAAAAAATCCAACTTATTATTTTTTAAACGTTTTAATACTAATACCATTATTTTTCCTGAACAGTTGTAGTATAAATAGAATAATAGTGAACTCTGCTGTAAATTTTATAGAAGATGGTATTATAGTAGTTTATCGTGAAGGTGATTTAACTCTTGCTGAACAATTTCTCGGCAATAATTTAAAAACTATTGAAGTACTACTTGAAAAAGATCCTAAAAACAAAAAATTAAATCTCTTGGCCTCTGAAGGTTTTGGAGCTTATGCAATGGGTTTTGTAGAAGATATTGATCCCGAAAGAGCTGGAAATCTTTACAAACGTGGACTACATTACGCTCTTAAAGCATT
>JAOZSG010000114.1 GCA_029939785.1 Fidelibacterota bacterium
TAGCGGGCAATAATTTTCTTTTTCTGTTTATTAAATATGCACGTGAGTAGTTACCGATTTTATTATCCTGTTTATCATGTTCATCCTGTCAAAAATTTTTCTTTCATTTTTTTATTACAGGTTTAACCTGTTCATAAAATTAAGTTTATTTCTTCATTTCTATTTTTAAACCAATAGATAATCCACTTCTATATAAATCAGAATACGTATCGTCATAATCATTAAGAGAATTATATCTGATATTCAAAATCAGGCTTTTATTTTCATCATACCTGTAACGAATATCAGAACTTATCCATGTACACATTTTATCAGAATTATAAAATTTTTCTTCCTGTTTAATAATCTGTTGATAATACCAGTCTTCTCTTTCAATAAAAGTTTCTGATTTATTAATTTGTTTGATCTCTGTTCCGGTACGTAAATTTAATGAAAATTTATTTAAACTTAACATATCAAAACCAATTGAGCCACCAAATGTTGTTGATGGAAAATATTCAAGTATTCCATTGAATTTATCAACTCTTTTTAAAAACTGTGAAGATCCAAATAAAGTGGGTGAAATTTGTATTCTATTATTTAAAGGAAAAACAAAGTTTATTCCAACTGCTAATTGTTCAATTTTATATTCAAATATTTCTATATCAATTTCAGGATGGATTGAATACTGGTTAATTTGCTTACCATAAGTAAAGAAATCAATTTCACTTTTACCGATGAAAGGAAGTTTAATGTCGGCAGAAAAAAATAATTCGTCTGAGTCCATACTGCCTTGGTTAATTGGATATGCACCACCATCAACTATTTTTGCCCTGGCATTTTCATACTCGGCGATAAAATTGATTTCCTTGAACAAAACATTTGAAATTTTTCCATCGAATTGAAAAGAATTTCCTACATAATTCAATTCTCTTTCCAATGATGTTTCACCACGAAGTATCAATGGATTATC
This sequence comes from Fidelibacterota bacterium, assembly GCA_029939785.1. Taxonomy (GTDB): domain Bacteria; phylum Fidelibacterota; class UBA2242; order UBA2242; family JAFGTP01; genus JAOZSG01. The sequence goes on from JAOZSG010000114.1 coordinate 953, forward strand.
GAGTCCTCTGATTTTGATAAAAATTGGAGTTTTATCTTGTTCAAGTGAATATTTGCTGGTTTTCATAATTTCCTGAATATCAAAATATGTATAGTTAAAGCCAATCTGAATATTATCAGTCAGAATATTTCCAACTCCAAGATTGAACACCTTATCACAATGCTTATTGATTGGTTTAGGAAAAACTTGCTTGAATTGCTCATCAACATTGTAAAATAACTGACTGCCTAAAAACAATCTGTTTTTAATAATCTCATGAGTGTAACCAAGTTGCCAGTGAATTCCATTGAGTTTCATATCGCCAACCGAACTATCAGCCAATAAAAACGGAAAACCCTGATAAGGCTGACGATTATGAATCCATTTCTTATTTACCAGATTTTGCTGATGAAAAGCTACGTATCCGGAAAATAATCCACGTTGGAATAATTTTTTTTCGCCTCTTGCAATATAATTTATATTAAGACTTTCCTCTGGAATATAGGGTAATTTATAATCACCGGATTCTCGATCCATATCAATACCATAGGAATAATAATTTCCTGAATAATTCTTAATCATCCATGCCGGATTGGATTGATTTGACGTAGAAATAGTTGTATAATCATTTGCAATATCATGGTTTTGAGCAACAACAAAACTAAAGAAACAAAGTAGAAATATAATATTTTTTATCATTCCTGCTCCTCTTCTAAAACCCATCCGGGAGTAGGAGTATCCAATATTTCAAAATCAATACTACTGTTGTTATTGTCCATCAAAATAATTCGTCCATCAACTATTCTGTCTATTTTTCTTTGAATAGATTTTCCTTGATAAGTTTCTAATCCGCCTGTTAGACCTGCATCAAGTGAAGGATCAAGTCTCTTGTAATCCACTTCTGTCAAATTATCACGGTATTCCACTGCGTCAAATATTGCTGATTTTGGCAATAATATTCGTTCAAAATCATCATAACCAAATTCAAATGGATCATCTACTTTTAAAATCACAACAGCATTGTTCATTACAGAATAAAGAAAATCAATTCCATATTTATGATGTAATTGAATCATATCGGTAGCATCAGCATTTACATCACCCTTATTCGGCACAAAATATTCAAAATCAGCATCTGATAAATCAATACTACTTTTATTAAATTCAGAGTGATTTATAGCATCCTGAGCAACAATTTTGAATTCACCGGGAGCAAGTGGATAATCTTTGCCAGTTCCGGGAAACATATATGCATGAACTGCATGAATAAAGTCTTCTTCTTTAAATCCATATTCAACATCTGCGATAATCAGGCTATCAAGATAAATTGTATCATTTGAATTATTATAAAGTTCTGTGAATTGATCATGAAAATAATAAGGAATCGGATTTGGTGGAGAGCCATTGTAATAAATCTCACTAAATACTAATTTCCCTAAAGTTGCTGGATAAATATATATTTCAATTGTATCAGATTCACTTATTTGTATATTCTGAACCTGTCCGTTAAGCACTCGTTCCATAGATTGACCGGTAACCTGAAGAACCTCTTCTTCGGTTAATCTTTTCGTGACAGAAAAATTATAAATATCAGGTAGAATATTCTTCAAAACAGCATATCCGGCGTAATCACTTTGCTGTTCAAAAAAATTTTGATAAGAAATTGAGTTTGCAAAGACTTGTGCCTCATTAACAAAAACATCACCTGTTAATGATTCTGTAAATCCTGATGTATCTTTCACGATAATGTAATAATCAACTCGCATTGATTCAGGAGGATTAACATTCTCTGTGCATGAAGAGTATCCGATAAGTAATATAGTAAATAATAATCCAATAGTAATTTTGATAGCTTCACAAAAAGTCAATAATTTAACGCAAAGTCCGCGAAGGACGCAGAGTCTCGCAGAGGTAATATATTGTATTTTAAAAATATGCTCTCTGCGATCTTTGCGGTCTCTGCGTTGGAAAATACTTTTTACGATTTCATCAAATTTGATTTTTTTAAAATAAATCATTAAGAACCCCACTAAATTCAATACCAAAAAATAGTTCAGGATTTAAACGTGAATAGGATTTTGTTCCTGGTGACACTCTCTGCCTTCTATATAAAGGATGATTATTAAAAAAATTATTGACAAAAAACGATACTTCTGAACCTTTGGTCAATGATTTACTAACCCTCAAGTTAAAGAGCCAGCTTGTTTTATTTTCATCTATTCCCCAATATTCAGGATATATTCGTTTGTATGCAGAATTCATATCGCCGGTTCTTTGATTTTCATCAAACAAGATTTTTTCACCCTGATCATTGAAGTAACCAATAGCAAGCGAGTCCTGATATCCTAAATATCTATCTTTATCAAAAACTACCTGCTGACATTCCAATGTTATCCAGGTTCCAAGTTCCTTGATTTTAAATTCCATACGATAATTTATTAATAAGTTTTCAGATTCAATGTCAACAGGATTCCAAAATGGCATTATCCTTTTCCCAAGTTCATTATCCATTAATTCAGCATTACTATAATCATAAGAATTATTAAGTGATCTGGTCTTGTTGTATGCCGCCTCTATTCTGAATTTCATTGCAAGAGGTGTTAACGGTTTAGTCTGTATAGATAACTCTATGCCTTCAGACCTGGTTTTATGAGAATTATCAAAAATTGAATAAATTGTGGAAACTGAATCATAAATCGTTTTTTGTGTCATATCCGGTTGATCAGGTTTCCAGCCGGGATAATCATATTTATATAGAAAAATCGGTCTCACAAGAGAACGGGCAAAACCATTATCTGTATCATTTATATAGCCGGTTAATGAAAATCCAATTTTACCTATTTTCTGATGAAAACTGATCTCTCTCTTGGTTTGTTTGGAGCCTTTCAGATTCTTGTTTTCTTTGTCAAATATATGAGTGGAAACAACAGCCAACCGTAATGAATCCACTTCAGAATAGCGATTTATATCAGCAATATCATAGTAAAGCGGATTAGGGTATAACATACTAAGGGGTGGTGCTTTGGATGTTGTACCATAACCCAACCGGATTTGGGAATTATCAGAAGTATAAACCAACATATTAATACGAGGATTAAAAAAACTTCCATGATCTTTTGAAAATAGACCGGAATTTTTACCATAAGATTCAAGACGAAAACCAAGACTGATCTGGAATTGTTTCCAGAGTTCTCCTCTGATTTTATTTTCGAGATAAAAACTGGAAATAATTAATGATGGAATATCGTCATAAGGTCTCGGACGATCACGAAAAGCAGAACTTATTGATGGTGGTGTCAAAGGATCAAAGATACGTCCCTGCCCATTGTTGGATTCCATTCGAAAAGTTAAACCACTTGTAATATTATTCTGAATATTTGATATTAATAACGAATTAGTATATTCCATATTGAAATATTGATTTATCGCCTCACCTTTTACCCATAATCGGGAAGTATCAGTCTGAAAAAAAGACCCTTCCTGAACACCTTCAGTCATCCTATCAGTAATATAAGTATTGTCACTGGTGATCAGTTTTTTACTATAAGAATTTTGACGATTATAATTAATAGAATATACTACCTCCATCTTTTGCGTCGGTGTTAATATGTAAGTTCCATTATGGTTATATCGAATAATAAAATCCCTGTTATATTTTTCCGAAAGAAGTAAATCACCTTTTCTTAAACCTTGCTCATCAAAGGTTCTGGTAAAATATATGCGATTTTTCATAGTATATAAATTTTCAAAAAGATATGCAGTATGTGACAACTGTGTGGCAATTCTGGAGTAATCATAGTCATCAATTCTGATATCCCTGACACTATTAGCATAATTAAAATTATAATTTAAATATTGATTAAATAACTTGATTCCACCATTAAGATTGAATTCTTTGTTGCGTAAATTGTATTTGTATTTGAATCTTTGATCAAGACTGGTGGATTTTGTTTCCACTTTGATTATTCCGGAAGTAAGGTCACCATATTTAGCTGAAGGAATTCCACGAATGACTTCAATTTTTTCAATATTATCTGCTGGAATTCGTCGTAGATCAATTCCTTCGTTTGTTGTAGTTCTGTCGATTGTTCCGGTATTAACCTTTGCATCCAATTGCATATTTGCATTATTGGATATAGGAATATTATCAATAATAATTTGAGTTCCCATAGAAGCATTATCATCAGATATTGAACTTGTTGTGCTTTGTCGTAAACTCACCTGTTTTTTATCCTGTAATCCAGGATTTTCAAATCTTTGTCCTGGGACAAGTTTCAGCACATCACTTAGGCTGGATGCTTGAATATGGTCAATTTCACCGGCAGAAATAGTTGTTTTTGTTTCAGCATCATTTGTTAGTAATTTTTTGTCAGCATAGACTTTAATACCACCAATTTTAAAATATTTGATTTCAAGTTGGTAATTATTTAGAGTTTCTTTTCCTGAATAGAAACTAATCGATTCTTCTATTTTGTTATACCCAATATGAGAAATAAAAACTGTAAATACACCTGCCGGAGTTTTTATATAAAAATTACCAAATTCATCAGTAGCAGCACCTACTAAATTTTCTTTGAGCATTACATTCACACCTACTAATGGCTCACCATTGATATCTGTAATTTTACCGTGGAATGTTGCCAAAGAGGATGCATGTATTGTACAAGTAAACATTATACCAATAGATATTAACACTAATATTTTAATTATTAATTTTTTCATATTTTGAAATATATTGTTCAAGCAATTTGGGAAAGTATTATACTACAAAGTTGCCGACTAATCGGCAACTTTGTAGTATTTTTAAAATAACTATTTTAGTAAGGTCATTTTTTTAATTGATAAAAAATTACCTGCCTGCATTTTGTAAATATATACGCCACTGGCAAAATGTGAAGCATCAAGATTTACATCATAACGTCCTGCCTGCATATAATTATTTACGATTTCAGAAACTTTTTGTCCCTGAAGGTTGTAAACAATCAAAGTAACATTTGACGCTTTTGGAAGATCAAATGATATACTTGTAGTCGGGTTAAATGGATTTGGATAGTTTTGACTTAATGCAAAAGTTGTTGGTAATCCATTTTCATCATCTATTGCAGTAATGCCATTATTATTTGCGGCATTTGGTGATGGAGTCATTGTAATCCAATTATTTGCACCATCTTCATACCTACCATAGGAAATATCGGCAGTCTGTTCAGTATATGATAAAGAATCAACAAAAGTTGTATCACTACCAATTACCTGAACCAAACCGATTTGTTCACCATTGCCACTGAGTTTAATCTTTAAATGTAATACACCCTGATCTTCTTCCTTATCAGCCCATAATAACAAAAAACCACCGGGTTGAATTGTAGTTTCTTCTGAGTTTGTTACAGGAATCTGCCATAATGTTGGATCTGTAAGATCATCAGTCACATAAAGACCACCAACATTAATTGCAACATCACCTTTATTATACAATTCTATAAAATCATCATATTCTCCATTTTCATCAGTACATGCAGCATCATTACTGGCGAGAAATTCATTGATAACAATATCAGTAATTGGTGTTGGATTTTCAGTAACAGTGAAATTATCAAATAATATAGATGATACACCACCATTATATTTATAAATTCCAGGATACCCTGCTGTTAAAAAAGGATCTTCATCTACATACGGGCAACCGGGCATAAGTTGATTATCGATATATACCCAGAATTGATTTCCTTCGACAGTTACTTTGAAATTATGCCATCCTGTTTCAAGAGCATCAAAATCTACTCCGGGATTCCATGCCGCACTAATATGCCAACTCGCACCATCATAGCCCTGTAACTTGATCTGACCATTGTTTGAAGAGGAAGAGTTACGATACACTAATCTGTAATAAGCTAAATCTGAATGTGCCATTTTTATACCAAGACCAGCATAGAGTGGAGCACTCGCATCAGCAGGACCAATAATATGGATATCACTTGAAACAGTATAATCTTCTGCTACCACATCACTTATATGTGCTAATCCAGTATAACCGGAATCAGTAAATACTCCTACATGACTTCCCCACGCACTAGATGAAGAGTCGGCAATATCAAGAGATACTGCTCCGGACCAAGTATTAAAAGTCCATTCCTGATCAAAAGTACCATCTGTGAATGCTTCTACCAAAGGTAATGTTGGAGTCATATCTACAAAATGTTCAGCAATTGTACCACGTAAACTATAAGTAGTATATTGATCACAAACAGCAATCAGTTTTATCCAACCTGTTGGAGGAGTTGCCCAACCGTCAAGATCAGATTCTTTATCAATATAGATATAGCTTGTATCCAAACCGCTTACAATATCAACACTACCATTTTTACCATCAGCAGGCCATTGTGAAGCATCTAATAATTTAACCGGTTCAACACATACCAGCATTGCTTCATAATCTTCACCAAGTTCAGAGAGTTTTACAGGAGTTGGTACAACAACATTACCAGTACTGACAACACTTACAGCAGATGCATCGTCAATCTGAATTTGTGATAATCCAGCATATTGTGAAAGTGTTCCGATAATTTCAATTTCATCACCAATATTCAATTCTACGCCAACACTGCCTGAATATAAAACGATTCCGGCAGTTTCATCCTGTAGAAAATATTGTGAATTATAGCCATAGTTCGGACTTGTAACAACACCTTTTATTTTTATTTCCTGATCAATCAAATCAAGAGCACCATCTTCATCAGCATCTATTTTAGCATCAGCAATTGTCATCAAAGTAGGTTCATTAGAAAGATTGAGTGATAATACAGTTCCACCCTTACCTACAACCCAAAGTTTATCATTAGCGAATTTAACTTTGTGCAAAGTCTCTTCAGTATTACTGACTTCAACAGTCCAGTTAAGTCCTGCATCTTCTGATTTGTAGATTTTTCCGGCTTCACCTACAACATATACCAGAGAATCAGTTACAAATTCTACATCATAGAAATCATCACCATCAGGTTCTGTAAATACATCAGCAATAGTTGCAAGAGAATTAACATCAGCTCTGTATATTTTACCTTTTGATGTCGGAATTAAAACTACATTATTACGAACTTTTACTGCACGCATTGAATTGGAACCAACATCAATAATCAATGAATCCGTTACAACTGCATCACCATCAAACACACCATAACATATTTTTCCACTTGCTGCTGAAGTAATTACAGTATTTTCGTCCAATGCAAAAATATCATAAACAGTACTGCTATTAATTTTTGTATCTGTCCAGGTATTTCCACCATCTGATGATTTCATTACATATCCTGATGAACCACCTGCAAAAATTACATCACTATTATATACATGCATTGCATTGATAGTTTTTGATTCCGTTGCCATTGTATTGTTAATCTGGTTATAAGTTGTACCACCGTCTATTGTTTTTAACAGAGTTCCGCTTCCACCACCGATAAAACCAGTATTGGCATCCACAAATTCACATTCATACAGATTTGTCAATGATTTTGTTGCTAAATTACTTGGGTATGAAAAAGTATTTCCACCATCTTCACTAATAGATATTTCACCACCACCCCAGGCTGATAAAACTACTTTGTTTTCATCCGGTAGTCCGATTCCCCAAAAACTCATTGCAGGCCAATCATTTATTTCAGTCCATGTACTACCACCATCAGTAGTTTGTTTCCAATTTCCATATGACTGAACCACAAAACCATTATTTGCATCGGTAAATTCCAATATATCAAAACCTTGTCCTGATCCTGTTAATAAAGTATCAAAGGTTGCACCGCCATCTGTTGTCCTTGCAAGATAATCTCCGGCAATAAAAAAGGTGTTTTCATCAACAGCATCTACTAGTTCATTTCTTTTAAAATCATATGTGAATTCACCTATTCGTGTATAGGTCTGTCCGCCATCATTGGATAGCAATGTAACATAATGATATCCTGTAATAATTATTGTCTGTGTTCCGACAGCTGCAACATCATAAATTCGGGTTGAACCAGTCCCAGGTGGAAAATATGCACCGGCACTTACGTATGTCCAATCTGTGCCACCATTAGCAGTATACCATGTATGGCCACCAGTTGCATCAGAGATTACTACACCAACGTTCGCATCACAAAAAGCAATTCCACCATCCAAATCTTCCCCATCAAAATCAAATGCAGATTTTGTATAACTTGCACCACCATCGATGGTTTTTAATAATGTCGAATTTTTTCCTGCAAAATAAACAATATCAGCATTTACTACAGATAAATCTTTTAAATCTTCTGTATAATTTGCAGTATCACCTACCATTGTCCAGTTTACTCCACCATCAGTGCTTTTGAAAATAAATCCATCATAAGAACAAGCATAACCAACATTTGCATCAGCAAACTCTACATCAACCCAGTTATCCCCATTGTCAGACTCACGAGTAGTTTCCCAATTCAAACCACCATCAGTAGTTTTTTGTACACGACCCCCCTTATTAACTAACCATCCTGTATTAGCATCAAGAAAATATCCTCCATAAGGGCCATCGCCTGATGGATATTCCATTGTACTTTCTTTTACTACCTCCCAATTTTGGGCAAATGATAAAGTAAAAATACTTAATATCATTGTTAACAGTAATAATTTCTTCATAAGCGTTCTCCTTCTTGTTATGTACATGGATTATACAGGTTTACACGAATTGATTCTTTTTTTTTAAATCTGTGCTTATTATG
>JAOZSG010000115.1 GCA_029939785.1 Fidelibacterota bacterium
TAATCTAATAAATGGAGAAATCAATGAGTACTTTAAGACAACAGGCTATTTTTGAAATTGATAGTCGTAGTGAAATCACCAGAATTGTGGATAAAAATAAAATGAAAAATTATGGAGCAAATTGTTTTGGTGATACTCAGATGAGGGAAACATTACCTAAAGATATATACAAAACAATGAAAAAAATCATCAAAAAAGGTGGTAAACTGGATATGAATATTGCCAATACAGTTGCACATGCAATGAAAGAATGGGCAATTGAAAAAGGTGTTACTCATTTTTGTCATTGGTTTCAGCCACTAACCGGTCTTACTGCTGAAAAACATGATGCGTTTATTGAAGTGGATAATGACGGTTTTGCTGTTGAACGTTTCAAAGCAAGTCAGTTGGTACAAGGCGAGCCTGATGCTTCATCATTTCCAAGTGGTGGAACAAGATCAACATTTGAAGCACGTGGATATACGGCCTGGGATCCGACAAGTCCGGCATTTATTATGGAAAGTCCCAGAGGTGGTATTTTATGTATTCCTTCTGTTTTTATCAGTTATAACGGTGAGGCTCTTGATAAAAAAACACCTTTATTACGTTCTATTGAAACAATTAATAAATCTGCACTAAAAGTATTAAAACTTTTTAATAATAAAACTGCTACCAGGGTGATTGTTACTATAGGTACAGAACAGGAATATTTCTTAGTTGATCGGGCTTTTTATAAACTCCGTCCTGATCTGATTCTGACAGGGAGAACTCTTATTGGTGCAATGCCTGCAAAAGGTCAGGAATTAGATGATCATTATTTTGGAACGATTAAAGAACGTGTGTTGGCATATATGGAAGATGTTGAAACTGAATTATATAAGCTCGGAATTCCTGCGAAAACACGACATAATGAAGTCGCTCCAAATCAATATGAATTAGCACCAATCTATGATGAAGCAAATGTGGGTGCAGATAGAAATCAAATTACTATGGAAATTTTCAAAAAGGTTGCAGTTAGACATAATCTTGCATTATTACTTCATGAAAAACCTTTTGCAAATATTAATGGTAGTGGAAAACACAATAATTGGTCACTTGAAGATTCTGATGGGAATAATCTGTTAGATCCTGGCGAAACACCTGAAGAAAATTTGCAATTTTTGGTTTTTTTAGTTGCAACACTTCGAGCTGTTCATAATTATGGAGGTTTATTGCGCGCCTCTGTTGCTTCAGCAGGTAATGATCATAGATTAGGTGGACACGAGGCTCCACCGGCAATTATGTCTGTTTTTCTTGGTGAAATGCTTAATAACGTACTTAATGCAATCAAAGACGGAAAAGATCTTGTAACTAATGGAGATTCTCTTTTAGATATTGGTATTGCTAAATTACCTCCAATAATTCAGCATAACACAGATAGAAATAGAACTTCGCCATTTGCTTTTACAGGATCAAAGTTTGAATTTCGTGCTGTTGGATCCGCTGAATCAGTATCTTTTCCAAATTCTGTTTTAAATGCCGGTGTATCTGAATCTTTGGATTTAATTGTCAAAGATATTCAGGAATTAATGAATACTGGTAAAGATATTAAGAAATCTACATTAAAAGTTCTTCAAAAATATATTATCGAAACAGAAGCTGTAAGATTTGAAGGAAATAATTATAGTGATGATTGGAAAAATGAGGCAGCAAACAGAGGTTTGACAATTCTCAAAAATGCCGGTTATGCACTGGATGCAATCGTTGCTCCCAAAAATTTAAAAATGATGGTTGAACAAAATGTTTATAAAAAAAGTGAACTTGAATTAGTTCATCAGGCAAAATTGATAAAATACACTAGCTCATTAGAAATTGAAGTTAAAACCTTTATTGATTTAGCAAAAACCAGAGTTATTCCGGCTGCTATAGAATATCAAACATCATTAGTAAAATCTGTAACAGGATTACGTGATGTAGCCGATTTGTTTGAAGATAACAGTTTACATGGATATGAAGAATTATTGAAAAAAGTTGTTAAGAACGTGATAAAAATAAATGAAGGTGAAACAAAATTCATTGAACTTCTGAATGAGGCAAATGCAATTGATAATTTGTCATCAAAAGCAAAATATTATGCAGATAATATTGTGCCGGCTTTGGAAAGTGTCAGAATTTATGTAGATGAACTTGAATCAATTATTCCAGATGAAATTTGGCCATTACCAAAATATTCTGAAATGTTATTTATGCTTTAATCTATTAAAGAGTGAAATATTCGGGTTAGTTAAGATAGCCTCGGTTTTCAATCGGGGTATAACTTTCTAAAAAAATGAAAGAAAAAATTTGGACAAGATTAACATGATAAACATGATAATAGAATAGATACTTAGTAAATCCTGTTAATTCTGTCTAATAATATTTAGGAGATAAAATGAGCACCAATTTTAAAATGAATGCAGCAGGACAACCTATTGCACAAGGTCTTTATGATCCACAATTGGAACATGATGCCTGTGGTATTGGTTTTATTGCTAATATTAATGGAATTCAGCAGCATTCAATTATCAAAAATGGATTACAGATTTTACAAAACCTGGAACATCGAGGAGCAATTGGTGGTGATAGTAAGACAGGTGATGGTGCAGGTTTGCTGTTTCAGATTCCTGATGAATTTTTTAGGAATGAACTTAAAAATGTTGAATTGCCTGAGATTGGTGATTATGCCGTTGGAATGGTATTTTTGCCAACTGACAAAAAACTTACTGCAAGTATAATATTAGAATTTAACAAAGTATCTGAAGCAGAAGGTTGTGATGTTCTTGGTTGGAGAGATGTGAAAATTGACAATTCTGATTTAGGTGAATTGGCATTAAAAACAGAACCAATTGTAAAACAAATATTTTTGTCCAGAAAATATATTGCAGAAGAAAATTTCCAAAGAAAATTATATATAATCAGAAGAAAAATTGAAAAAATTGTAAAGAATAAAATAGAGGGAGACTGCTCTCAGTTTTATGTCACGAGTTTATCAAATTATTCTCTGATTTATAAAGGGTTGTTAACTGCGGAACAGTTACCAATCTATTATATTGATCTTCAGGATAAAAATTTTAAAAGTGCTTATTGTGTTGTTCATCAACGTTTTAGTACAAACACTTTGCCTTCATGGAATCTTGCTCAGCCTTTTAGGTATATTGCTCATAATGGTGAAATAAATACTGTAAGAGGAAATATTAACAGAATGAGAGCAAGAGAAGCTACAATGCAATCTTCTCTTTTTGGTGAAAGCATTGAAGATATTAAGCCTGTCATAGATGGAACCGGAAGTGATTCTGCTATTTTTGATAATGTATTAGAATTGTTGGTTTCTGCCGGAAAATCTATTCCCCAAGCAATGATGATGATGGTACCTGAAGCATATTCAAGAAACATTCAAATGAGTGAAGATAAAAGAGGTTTTTATGAATTTCATGCATCTATAATGGAACCCTGGGATGGTCCTGCTGCTTTAGTTTTTTGTGATGACAGATATTTAGGAGCAACGCTGGATAGAAATGGATTAAGACCGGCAAGGTATTTAATCACTCATGATGATATGATTATATTATCATCGGAAACCGGAGTCATTGATATTCCTGCTGAAAAAATAAGAACAAAAGGAAGACTTCAGCCCGGAAAAATGTTGTTAGTTGATTTTCATCAAAACCGAGTTGTCCCGGACAAAGAAATAAAATCAAAAATTTCACGTCAACGACCATATAGAAGATGGGTTGAAGAAAGACAAATTGAACTAAGAGGACTCTTTGCAGCATCAAATATCCCAACAATGGGACAAAAGGAATTATTTAAAAAACAGGTTGCATTCGGATATACTGATGAAGTATTAAATACTATAATAAAACCAATGGCTCATATTGGTCAGGAAGCAATTGGTTCAATGGGCAATGACACAGCATTACCGGTTTTATCAGAAAAACCTCAGCTCCTTTTTAATTATTTTAAACAAATGTTTGCACAAGTGACAAATCCACCAATTGATCCATTACGTGAAGAATTAGTAATGTCTCTTGAAAGTTTTTTGGAAAAAGAGAATAATCTTTTAGAAGAAAGTTCGACATACTATGCCGGACTAAAATTAAATCACCCAATTTTAAGTGTACATGATATTGACCGGTTAAAAGAAACCAGAAATTTGGATTTACAAACGGTTGAACTGGACATGTTATATGAACCTGATACGACCGGTAAAAATCTTGAGAAAGCCTTAGATAATATATTTCAACAAGCAAAAAAAAGTATCGAGGAGGGCGTATCTCTCGTAATATTGACAGATAAAAAAATTAGTAAAGAATATGCTCCGATTCCAACATTAATGGCTTCCGGCGGTTTACATCATTTTTTAATAGAACAAGGATTAAGAACTTCAGCTGCAATAATTGTAGAAAGTGGTGAAACCAGAGAGATTATGAATTTTGCATTATTATTAGCTTATGGTGCTGATGCAATATGTCCATATATGGTTTATTATTCTATTCGTGACTTATATGAAAAGAAAATATTAGAGTCAAAATCTTCTCCGGAAATTGCAATGGATAAATATATTACAGCTGTAAAAAAGGGACTGCTAAAAACTTTTAGCCGAATGGGAATTTCTACATTACATAGTTTTTGGGGAAATCAAATATTCGAAGCAGTAGGTTTGAACAATGAAGTTGTAAATAAGTATTTTACTGGAACAGTATCAAGAATTGGTGGACTGGGAATCAGAGAAATAAACAATGAAATTTTAAAAAGACATGATCAGGCATATAAGAAGAAAAGATCGGGAATTGAAATGCTTGAGGCTGGTGGTGATTACCGATATAGAAAAGAGGGTGAAAAACATTTTTGGGATCCGGAATCAATTTTTAGATTTCAACAAGCTTTAAAGACATGTGACTATGGTATATTTCAGGAATTTACCGAAAACATGAATCGTAAATATAGAGAAGATGGATTGTTAAGAGGTCTTTTTAAATTCAAAAAAAGAAAATCGATTCCTATAGAAAAAGTTGAACCTGTTGAAAATATTGTTAAAAGGTTTGTTTCGGCAGCTATGTCAATGGGATCAATCAGTAAAGAAGCTCATGAAACTGTTGCAATTGCTATGAACCGTCTTGAAGCAAAATCCAATTCCGGTGAAGGCGGAGAAGATTCAAGAAGAAATACTCCGCTGAAAAACGGTGATAGTAAACGTTCTAAAATTCGACAGGTTGCATCCGGTAGATTTGGGGTTACCACTGAGTATCTTTCATATGCTGATGAAATTCAGATAAAAATGGCTCAAGGAGCAAAACCGGGTGAAGGCGGACAATTGCCGGGGCATAAAGTAAGTGAAGAAATTGCAGCAGTACGTCATACAACACCCGGAGTTACACTAATTTCTCCTCCTCCTCATCATGATATTTATTCAATCGAAGACCTGGCTCAATTAATTTTTGATTTAAAATCAGTGAATAGAGATTGTCGGGTATCTGTAAAATTAGTATCTGAAGCAGGAGTCGGAACAATAGCATCAGGAGTTGCAAAAGCAAAAGCAGATATGGTTTTGATTTCCGGTCAAAAAGGTGGAACAGGTGCTTCACCTCTTACAGCAATCAAACATGCCGGTTTGCCCTGGGAAATTGGCTTAGCAGAAACCCAACAATCACTTGTTTTAAATGATTTGAGAAAAAATATTAGAATTCAGGTTGATGGTCAGTTAAAAACCGGTCGTGATTTGGTGATAGCAACATTACTTGGAGCAGAAGAGTTTGGATTTGGAACATCAGTATTAATTGCAATTGGTTGTGTAATGATGAGAAAATGTCACAAAAATACATGTCCGGTCGGAATTGCTACACAAAATCTTGACTTACGTGGTCGTTATACCGGAAGACCGGAATATATTGTGAATTTTATGAAATTCATTGCACAGGAAGCTCGTGAAATAATGGCTAAACTTGGATTTAAAACTATAGATGAAATGGTTGGTCGGGTTGATGTTTTGGATTTTCAACCGGCAGTTAATCACTGGAAAGCGCAAAATTTGGATTTTAGTGCAATATTGAATACAGAACATTTAACACCTGATACTGTATTAAAATGTACTACAGATGAAAGTAAACCGGAATTAACAGATTTAGATATGAAACTCGATGAATTAACAGAAAAAATCTTGCAGGATAAAAAATCAATAAACATTGATTTACCGGTAAAAAATGTGAACAGAACAATTGGAGCAAGAATTAGTGGAAAAATTATCAAAAAATGCGGGAATACAGGATTAAAAAAAGATAGTTTCAACATTAACTTTACAGGCTCGGCTGGTCAGAGTTTTGGTGCATTTTTGGTTCCGGGAATTACTATGAAAGTAGTTGGAGATGTAAATGATTATCTTGGAAAAGGTATGTCAGGTGGCAAAATTATTATTGTTCCTCCTGAGAAATCTACATTTAGTCCGGATCAAAATGTGATTTGTGGAAATGTTGTTTTATATGGTGCAACTCAAGGCGAAATATATATAAATGGACAAGCAGGAGAACGGTTTGCTGTAAGAAATAGTGGTGCTACTGCTGTAGTAGAAGGTGTTGGAGATCATGGATGTGAATATATGACGGGTGGTACTGTTGTCATACTTGGTGAAACCGGGAAAAACTTTGCCGCAGGAATGAGTGGTGGGATTGCTTATGTGTATGATACAACAGAATTATTTGACACAAAATGTAATCTTGATATGGTTGATCTTGAAACAGTATGGAACAAGAATGATAGAAAGATATTGCATAATATGATTTCAGAACATTTTAAATTTACCAAAAGTACAAAAGCGAAAAAGATATTGGATAACTGGGATGTACATTTTCCATTTTTTGTAAAGGTAATACCAATAGATTATAAACAGGCTCTGAAGAGAATGAGTATAAATGAGCAAAGCGATAAGGATACACTCGCGGCGACAGAAGAGGTGTATGATGGTTAAAAAAGCAGGTTTTTTAAAATATTCCAGGATAAATCCTACTAAGTTGGTTCCGGAAGTTCGAATACAAAATTTTGGAGAGTTTGATTCAAAATTATCAGAGTCTATTATAAAAGAACAAACCCGAAGATGTATGGATTGTGGAGTCCCTTTTTGTCATGGATTTGGATGTCCGTTGGGTAATAGAATTCCTGATTTTAATGAGAAAATACGATTGGGATTATGGGATCAGGCTTTGGATATATTACATTCAACAAATAATTTTCCTGAATTTACAGGAAAAGTGTGTCCTGCATTATGTGAGACTTCATGTACGCTTTCTATAAACTCAGATCCTGTTATTATCAAGCAGATTGAATTTCAACTTTCTGAGTATGGCTGGGAAAATGATTTAATCAAGCCGATAATAGCCTCATCTAAAACAGGAAAAAAAATAGCAGTAATCGGATCAGGTCCTGCGGGATTGGCAGCATCTCAACAATTGGCTCGCAACGGTCATGATGTTACAGTATTTGAAAAGAATGACAGGATTGGTGGATTATTACGATACGGTATTCCGGATTATAAATTGGATAAGTCAAGGATCGACCGAAGAATTACTCAAATAGAAAACGAAGGTGTAATTTTTGAAACTATGGTTGAAGTTGGAGTTGATATTTCAGTGAGATACTTAAAAAGAAGTTTCGATGCAATTTTGGTTGCCACAGGAGCGACAAGCCCTAGAGATTTAATGATTCCCGGAAGAGAATTATCCGGAATTCATTTTGCTATGGATTATCTTATTCAACAAAATAAAATAAATGCAGGTGACCAGATTGATAATACAGATTTAATCAATGCAAAAGGGAAAAATGTTGTGGTAATTGGTGGTGGAGATACCGGAGCAGATTGTGTTGGAACAGCTATAAGACAAGGTGCAAAAAAAGTAACACAAATTGAATTATTACCAAAACCTTCACCCGAAAGAACTATTAATGAGCCATGGCCAACATATCCAAAGATTTTTCGAACATCTACTTCTCATGAAGAAGGTTGTAAGAGAATTTGGAGTATCATGACTAATAAGTTTTCCGGTTCTGATGGCAAATTAAAAAAAATGTTTTGCAAAAAACTTAATTGGGATTCAAAAATAGAAAATTATCAAGAACTACCAAATAGTAATTTTGAACTTGATGTTGATTTAATATTGCTGAGTATGGGATTTATTAATGATAAAAAAGAGAAACTACTAATAGATTTACAAAAAAACAGCAGTATGTTTGATCCAAAAGTTGTTATTTGTGGTGATATTAATACCGGACCATCTTTGGTTGTTCATGCTATTAATGAAGGTAGAAACGCTGCAAAAGAAATTGATGAATATTTAATAAAATAAACTCTCTCCCTCCAAAGAGGTCATAATATTTTTTATGGCCTCTTATTTTAAAATCTATATATGTTCAGATATGTGTTCATCAGAATATTTATCCTGATTATCTACCGGGTTGGCATAAATCTCAAATAATAAAGATTGGATTGTATCTCTGTTGCCACACTGATGTGAAATGTACTGATTGAAATCTTCTTTATCCTGAGGACTATATTTATCGCTAAAGTCATTGGTGTTTTTTAATATATCAGCGGCGATAAAATTATTTGGCCATAAGTGATAATTTTGATGGATTTTTTTATCTAACAACAGAGCTAATTTTGATATATAATCATTTTTATTAAGTGTTTCAGGGAAATCTACCAGTTCTTTGTTTATAGGTTTTCCGATAGTGAGATGAATATGACCTTTTCTACATTGAATTCCAGTCATCATACTTAATATATCTGATAAAGGATTTTTTACATAATTTGGTTCCAATGATTTTTTTAGAACTTCTCTTGCCTTGAGTTTGTCACAGGGTTCATATTCATAGGAAATTGAAATTGGTACAATATTTAAAGATTGGAAAAATTTTCTATAGTTATCAGATTCAGACATGACAAACATTTTTAATAATCCAGGCTGTGTTTGATCTAAACCGTCTTTTGTTCTACCCTCTCGTTGTGCTATCCAGATTGACTCTTTTTTATTATGAAGAACATGTTTAATATATAAAGAAAGTTTTTTTGAAAAGTTAAAAAAATCTCTTCTCGATAAACTTCTTTTTACAATAAAACTTTTATTTAATTTTAAAAAATCAGTTATCCATGGTTTTATTAATAAGTTATCGCCAATAGCCATCTGTGTTGTATTGAAACCATTTGAAAGTAAAATATAATTCAGTAGAGTAGAATCAAGTAGTATATCTCTATGGTTTGAAATAAAGAGATAGGATTTATTTTTTGAGAGTTTTTCAAGACCGGAAAAAGTTAAAGCATCAGAGGTTTTGGCCAAGATTGACTGGAGGATTGGTCCGATGAAATATTTTTGAAAATCCAAAATTGTTGAAATGTTTTTTGCTGATGCAACTAATGTTTGTTTATTTAGATTAGGATTTGTACCCATAGCAAGTTTGAGAAAATCCGGTTCCTGTAATAATTTATTTAATACTCTGTTTACATCTGCATCTTCATAAGGTGCAATGTCATTAAAAGTGTATTGTTCATCCATAATATTAAACCAATCTATAAATAATAATTTTTTAGATTTTATGTTAATACATTAACTGAAATTTTGCAAAGAAATTA
>JAOZSG010000116.1 GCA_029939785.1 Fidelibacterota bacterium
GATATTGATATTGATTTTTGTGATGAAAGACGACCACTTGTAATTGATTACATAAAAGACAAATACGGTGCTGACAGTGTATGTAATATTATCACATTTGGCAAAATGAAAGCAAAAGGAGTAATTCGTGATGTTGGCCGTGTACTTGCTATACCTCTTCCGGAAGTAAATGAAATCGCCAAGATATTCGAAGATTCCGGATGCAAAACTCTCAAAGATGCTTTTGAAAGCAATAAAGAAATTCAAGAGTATAGTCAACGAAGCAAAAGACATGAAAAATTATTTAAAATTGCTGTCATATTAGAGGGCAATCATCGCCAATCCGGCGTGCATGCAGCAGGAGTTGTAGTTGCTCCCGGAGACTTGACGAATTATCTCCCGATACAAAAACCCAGTAATGGAGATATTACAACTCAATATGATATGAAATGTATCGATGATATGGGTTTGCTGAAAGTGGACTTTCTTGGTTTACGAAACCTTTCTGTAATTGACAAAACTATCAGTTTATTAAAAAAACGCAATATTGATTTGGATATTCATACTATCGATCCTCTTGATAAAAAGACATTTGAACTTTTTGGTAATGGAAATACAATTGGCGTTTTTCAGTTTGAATCCGGTGGAATGCGTGAATATCTATCACAATTAAAACCTACATGTCTTGATGATTTGATTGCTATGAATGCTTTGTATCGTCCGGGTCCAATGGCAATGATTGGTGATTTTATTGCCCGAAAACATGGGACACAAGAAATCACATATTTAGACCCAAAACTTGAACCTATATTAAAAGATACTTATGGAATTATAGTCTATCAGGAACAAGTTATGCAGATTGGTACTGCAATTGGTGGTTTTTCTCTTGCAAAAGCAGATTTGATGCGTCGTGCAATGGGGAAAAAGGACGAAGCAACTTTGAAAAGGATGGAAGTCGAATTCACAGATGGAGCAAAGGAACAGAATATTGATCCTAAGATAGCAGCCGAGATCTTTTCTCTTATTTTTAAATTCGCCAGTTATGGTTTTAATAAAAGTCATGCAGCTGCCTATGCTTATCTTGCGTACCAGATTGGCTATCTCAAAACACATTATCCCGCTGAGTTTCTTGCAGCCAACTTAACCAGTGAAATCAATGACAGTGATCGTGTTGTCATTCTTACAAATGAAGTCACAAATTTGGGATTGAAAATGATCGCACCGGATATTAATAAAAGTGGTGTAACTTTCTTGCCTGACGACAATACTATCAGATTTGGTTTAAATGCTATCAAAAATGTTGGAAAAAAAGCTGCCAAAAATATTGTAGAAACTGTAAAAAAAGAAGGCCCGTTTGATTCATTTTTTAAATTTGTCAATGAACTGGATTTAAGAATTGTTAATAAAAAAGCTCTGGAAGCATTAGTGAATTGCGGTGCATGTGATAGTTTGGAAGGAAGTCGATCACAAAAATTTCATTCCATTGAAACTGCAATAAGACATGCAAAAAAAATGCAAGAGGAAAAGGATACTAATCAAATATCTTTATTTGATCTTGGAGCAAGTAATAATCATTCCGTAGTAGCAGAACCAAAACTTCCTTTGATAGAACCATGGCGTGACAAAGAAAAATTACTAAAAGAAAAAGAATTATTGGGATTTTATATTTCAGGTCATCCATTAGTAAAACATAAAGATGAAATAGAAGCCCTGAGTAATTATGATTTTCAGGAATCATTAAAATCGATGGACGGCCAAATGGTAAAAGTTGGCGGAATGATTACCGCAATTAAAATCCGTTTGGATAAGAAAGACCGAAAATACGCATTATTTACACTTGAAGGTTTAAATGGAAAGGTTGATGTAATGGCATTTTCATCAGTTTTTGAAAAATTCAATGCATTTATTGAGGAAGATGCGGCAGTATTTCTTGAAGGAAAAGCCGATTGTAAATTTGGTGATGGCAAAATTCTTGCCTCTTACATTGGTCCGTTAGACGGAGTAATGGAAAGAAAAGCGAAACGGATTCATATTTCACTTCCTGCCGAAACTTTTCAACCAAATCAGATTAGTGACCTAAAAAATATAATAACAAAATATAAAGGTACATGCGAAATAATGTTTCATGTTTATGATACCAATGATTTCAAAAAGTCTATCAGATCAAAAACACTAAAAGTTGATCCAAGTATAGAGTTTATAAATGAATTTCATAAAATATTTGATAAAAAATATATTAGGATAGAAAAGAATGAAAGCAGTAATACAGAGGACAACAACAGCAGAGGTAAGGGTAAATGGAAAAAGAACGGGAAAAATTGATCTCGGTCTGGTAGTTCTTCTTGGTATTAATAAAGGTGATACAAATAAGGACGCTGAAATCCTTGCTGATAAAATTACAAATTTAAGAATTTTTGAAGATAGTAATGGTAAAATGAATCTATCGTTAACAGATGTTTCAGGGAGTATTCTAATAATTTCTCAGTTTACACTTTCATCAAACTGCAAAAAAGGCAGAAGACCAAGTTTTAATGATGCCGCTCCTCCGGATGAAGCAGAAAAACTCTATAACTATACCATAAACTGTATTGCAGAAAAAAAAATCCCAGTCGAAACCGGAGTTTTCGGAGCAATGATGGACGTGGAACTTATTAATAATGGTCCAGTTACTTTTATTTTGGATTCGGATGTGTTGTTGAATAAGGATATTAAATTATGAATAAAAAACAACTAATTCGAAATAGTACTGCTGAGTTTTTAATATTTACATCTCAACATGGACAAAACAATATTGAAACTCGCTATGAAGATGAAACGATTTGGCTTACACAAAAACTTATGGGTGAACTTTTTGAAGTAGGTACAAATACTATAAATTATCATCTGAAAGAAATTTTTAAAAGTGCTGAAATTGCTAAAAATAAAGCAGAATCTGAATTTAAAAAATATCGAGTTGTGCAAGACCGTCTTTTTGAAAGCGATTTTGATAAGTTGATTATGATGCAATTAAAAAATGGCAACTTCGACACAATGATGAATGTAAAACTGATAAATAGTTGACTTGTTACTTTTATTTTAGATTTGGATATTTATTTAAATAAGTAATTTTTATATTACATCAGGCATTAATCACACATATCAAGTTATTTTATTCATGATAGTATTAAAAGTTTTATATTAGCACTTATTCGCGTCAATTAGCGGTAAAAAAAGGAAAAGATAAATATGAAAATCAAGGAACCTGCATATTACAATCTCCCAATTACAGACTGGCCTGAAAGTGATCGTCCGAGAGAAAAACTTATAAAATCAGGACCTTTTAAACTTACTGATTCAGAATTACTTGCAATCATAATCAGGACAGGTACTGGAAAATCATCTGCATTGGATGTTGCCCGAAATACTCTTGGAAAAGCAGGTGGATTTGAAAAACTGGCAGAAATGACATATTCAGAAATTATTAAACTAAATATTCCTGGAATTGGTACAACAAAAGCTGTAACAATTGCTGCTGCTATACATCTTTCCAGGAGGATTCATTCGATAAGTGCAACTCCTACAAATAGAATAATAAAATCATCCGGTCAGGTTGCAGAAATTTATCTACCAAAACTTAGGGATTTAAAAAAAGAAATCTTCATGGCTGTTTTTTTAGCTACGAATAATAAAATTATCGGAGATACTATTATATCAGAAGGAACAATAAATTCATCTGCAATTACTCCGAGAGAAGTTTTTCATGAAGCGATACTCTCATTAGCAGCATCAATAATATTAATCCACAATCATCCATCTGGAAATATTATACCAAGTAAGGAAGATATTTTCCTAACAAACAAAATGGTAAAGACAGGACATGCTATGGAAATCCCGATAATTGATCATATTATTATCGGTGGCGACAAATATAGCAGTTTTCTTGACACAGGATTATTATAAATAATAAAATTCGTGCATTTTGAATATTTATTTTATATTTTACTTCACTGATAATTTTTATATAAAGGTCAATTTAAATGAATATATTAAATAAAGAAGTTTTAGAACCCTACATTAAAACCAATAACAAAAGCACTCTTTTTCCTATATTGGCTGAAATTTATTTTTATGAAAATGAATTAGAAAAAGCCGAAAAAATTTGTAACCAGGGATTAAAACACCATCCGGATTCACCAGTTGGATATTATATTCTAGGTCTACTTGCAACTGAAAAAGATGATATTCCCAAAGCAATTTTAAATTTTAAATTTTGTATCAAAAAATGTCCTGTCTTTTTAAAAGCCTATGATAAACTACTTAAAATTGGAAAAGAATTTCTTTCTGTACAGGATATGGAGTTCTATTATAATCAGATTAAACAGATTGAATCAGATATTAAATTTCCTGACATAAGAGAAACTACTCCAATTTCTGCAATCAAAAAAACCGAAACAGATACAACTCCTACATCATCAGAAACTAAAAATAAGCCTGACAATGTTGATATATTAAAAAAAGCAACTGGCACAGATAAACAATCTCTTTCAAATTTAACAACTAATACTGAAGATGAAGAACTTGTTATAACTGAAAATAACACCGAAAATAGTTTTTTAAATATTAATAGTGACGATCAAGATAATGATGATTTTTCTGAACAAACTGATAATTTTGAATTAAATATCGAGTCTCAAGATAATGATGATTTTAATATTTTCGATGAAAATTTAGATTTAAATAATAATGAAGAACCTTTTTTTGATAACAGTACTAAACAAAATCAAGTTATAAATGAATTCCCGGAAAATACAAATCAAAAAAAAGAAGAGCCCTTTCTCGATGCAGAAAGTTCCCAACAAACAGATAAATCCGATATCATTATCAAACATCAGGAAAATTCGGAAACAAAAATATTAAAAGAAACATCTGAAGAAAATAATGATGAATTAATTATTCAACAACCTGAAGATGAAACACAAAACATCTTTGAGAATGAAACTCAAAACACAGACATTCCGATAGAAAATAATGAACAAAATGTAGATAATGCCTTCTCTACATTAAATGAATCTGACAAAAAGGAAAATGAAGATTCCCCAACCATAGTTAAACCCAACATAACCAAATCTAAACCTAGTACATTATCCATTCAACCTGTTGATGATTTTGAAGAGGAAGTTTCAATTCCTGAAGTGAGCGAAAAAGTTACGTCTAAACCAAAACAAAAAATACCACCAAAATCTAAAAATAATAATGAAGAAAAAATTGAATTAAAAATTCCAATTCCAACAATGACATTTGTAGAAGTTCTAAAAAAACAAGCCTTGTATGATCAGGCATTGGAAATTTTGGATATGCTTGAAAAACGAGCACATGATAAAGAAAAAATAAGTCAGCAAAAAGAAGAAATATACAAACTCAAGGCTCAGGACGCTATCGGGTAGATAAAAAAATGAGTACTTAACAAGCTTATTTTTATCCGGATTAAACCTCATATCAAACCCCATAATTAAATGGAGAATTTCAAAATGCCTATCGATAAAACAATTAAAAATATGAAATGGCTGAGGAAAGAGATCATTGGAAAAAATAAATTATACAATACTCCTTTTGGTGAACGTCCTTTGGTTTTTGCCGATTATACAGCAAGTGGCAGAGCTGTAAAATTCATAGAAGATTATATGATATATCTTCTTCAATATTATGCAAACACACATACTGAGGATGATTTTACCGGCAAAACCATGACTACGATTTTTCATAAAGCAGAAAAAAGAATTAAAAATCATGTGAATGCCGGTAAAAATGGAAAAATTATTTTCACTGGTTCAGGTGCAACCGGTGCAATTACCAGACTACAACAAATTCTTGGATTATATTGGGCACCTGTAACAGAAAATCGTATAATGAAATTTTTAGATTCCTGTAAGCAAAGAGGACAAGATCCGGGATGTAATCAAATGCTATTGGAGTATATTAATTCTAATCAACCAGTTGTATTCTTGGGACCATACGAACATCATTCCAATGAAATTATGTGGCGCCATAATCTCTGTGATACTGTTGAAACTCCTCTTAATAAACAGGGTTATCTGGATTTAGAAGCTCTTGAAAAAATTGTATCAGATCCTAAATATGATGGAAGAGAAAAAATCGGTTCATTCTCAGCTGCGTCTAATGTTTCAGGTATCAAGACTCCGGTTTATGAAGTCGCAAAAATCTTACACAGGCACAACACAATAGCATGTTTTGATTTTGCGGCATGTGCACCTTATGTAGAAATCAATATGAACAAAGATGATGAAAGTTATTTTGATGCTATCATGCTTTCACCTCATAAATTTCTCGGCGGACCAGGTAGCTCTGGATTATTAATTTTTAATGAAAATATTTATAACAAAGACCTTCCTCCAACAATATCAGCAGGCGGAACAGTTGACTATGTCTCCTATAGCACTGAAACTTTTATAGATGATATTGAAACCAGAGAAAAACCCGGCACTCCCGGCATTTTGCAGGGAATCAAGGCTGCTCTGGCATTTGACCTGAAAGCAAAAATTGGTGTTAATAACATAGAAAAGCTTGAAACATATTATCTGGAAGAGTTTTACAAAGAATTCAAAAATAATGAAAACATAACATTTTATGGACCTATCGATACTGATAAAAAAATCAACATAATTCCTTTCAACATCAAACATAAAGATAGAATTCTTCATCCGAAATTTGTTACAAAATTGATGAGTGATCTATTCGGAATTCAAACAAGAGCAGGTTGCTCATGTGCAGGTCCATATGGTCATAGGTTATTAAATATAGAAGAATCAGAATCATTAAAATATAATACTTATATAACTGATAGAAAATATACAGGTATAAAACCCGGTTGGGTTCGATTAAATATCCATTATTCTTTCTCAAAGGAAGAGTATAAATATATTGTTAACAGTTTATATTTTCTTATTAAAAATGCTCATTTGTTTTTAGAAAAATATGAATTTTGTATGCAATCAGGTGATTGGACACATATTGATGAGATAAAACCTATTCCGGTTGAATTAAATATCGACGCAATGATGAAACAAATTCCTACAGTTAATATTGGTAGGGAATGTATTAATTTTGATAAATTTATTAACAAAGCCTATAAATTTGCCGAAGATTTAAAACCAATTCCTGAGTTTAAAACCTTTGATAAACAACTTGAGGATTTAATGTTTTTCTATGTAAAGCATGTGAAATATCAATCCTAAATATCCAATATCCAATACGGAATTTCCAAGGATGAAATGTAACGGAACATTCTTCGGAAATTATTAAAAAATGCGAAAAAAAAATAGAACATGGATCAAACGGATTGAACTGATCTGTACAGATTTTTTTTATAACGACAAGCATGAACTACCCCGAAAGGATAATACAAAGTAACTTATAAACAGCAGATAATGTAAGAGGATCATTAGAATATTTTTGCATCATCAATTCTAAATATTTATTATATTTTCTTACTTGTATAATATCCCTCGTTATTAATTTTAGTTATTCATAAAAATTTAAATAATAAGTTATGTATTCTATATAAACTGATTTTAATAATCAGGATAAAATAAAGGTAAGTAAAAAGAAGTATCTGTTTCTTCCGGTGACATTACTCCCAACGAATCACCATCAATTTTAAACAAAATATAAGATGGTGATGAAATTCCTGCTGCTCTTAAATAATTAATTTTACCAGAGTATTGTATCTTTTTATCAAGAATGGTTATTATACTTTCCTGCCAGATTTTATTGTCTGTTGGCTGCTCAAAAAATATCAGGAGGGTAGGATATATTTCGAATTTATTATATAATGGATTAATAGTCATTTCATAAATAAATGACAAACTATCATTTGCACCCAAACTGTCTATCTGGGTTTTTATTTCCTGAGATGTATATGCCGGATTCCAAAATCCATCGGAACCACGACTATCATTACGATAATATAATTGAAACAAATCACTGTTTGGAATTTTATTATAAAGTGTATCATCGATTAAATCGTAAAGATAGATATAATCCCTATTATTATATGAATAATCACGTAAAATCCTTGGAATTTTTAAAAGAAATCTTACATCATACAAGGTATCAATACCGGTATTTTTTATTGTTACTTTTATTCTTGCATCAATCAATGTTGTATCAGTATTATTTTTTTTAATTGAATTGTCGAATAGTATCTGGTAATCAAAATATTGATGTTTACCTTTTTTTATATCAAAACATTCCAGTTCATCTTGTCCATAATAATTGCTCCATAAAACATGAATAATATCATGAAAACCGGATTCCAGATCTTTCCAAATAAAGGACTTTTCCATTTCATCGGGTTTTCCTTCAATATAAGTATTATTAATTTCAGGATAGTCCCAATATTCAGTAACAACAATTGCGGGAATGACATTTTCATATCCAAAAGAAGGTACAAAATCAGTCTCTATAATTAAACTATCCGGTCTGATGGCTTCGACTTCAAAGGTTAAAGAATCGTCACAATTAATAATATAAGTATGATGGTAATTATCAATTTCTCGACTATCTCTTTTTTTATAACTAATTAAAACATCAGTTTCTGTAACAATTATTTTTATTGAATCCAGGGGAAACATTATCATGTTTTTCTTTATTACATTATAATCTTCCGGTAATATTTGATATTTTTTTTCTAAATAGTTATGAAAATTATTTTTTTGACAAGTAATGGAAAGTGTTGTTGTATCACTATTTATTTTGTCTGATTTAGCAGGTAATTTAGTGAATGAGAACCAAGTATTAGGTACAGAGCTGCTAGTCCCTCCATCCAGCAAAAGCATTTTACCTGTATCACTGAAATGCGGAGAACTCAACCTGTAAAAATATATACTTGCCGGTACTATTTTTCCATTATTATCAGCTCCATTCCAATATACTTTTGACTTACCTGCATTGAAATTTCTGTTAACAATATTGCATACTTTCTGTCCAAGAATATTATAGACATTAATCCTGATTTTTAATGGCTTTGGCAGATAAAAAGAAATCCATGTACCGGGATTGAAAGGATTCGGATAATTCTGGAACAATTTAAATTCAGTCGGAATAAAATCTTCATTTTTAATATTAACATTATCTGTATGGAAAGTAATTGTATAATTACCATTGGAATCAGAATATACAGTATCTGATATACTACTATCTATTGAATTGAAGGTTATTAAAGCATTTGATATAGATGATGAGTCTGCACTTTTTATCTTTCCAAAAATTGTAACGTCTTTACCTAGTACAATAATCACAAAACAAAAATTAAAGATTATAATGAAAATAAAAAAAATTAAAAGTGATATTCTTTTTTTTTGTAACATTTTACGCCCTATATTAATTTTTAATATAATTTTCTATTATACAATTTTTACTTACCAGAATTATATGCTCTAACTCTTATTCTCAATCATCTGAACTCCGGATTTGATGTAACAATTAGTTTAATCTTGATTTAAATTATGTAATTTTTCAAGCACCAGAGGTGCATTCCTATTTGTAGAAAAAT
>JAOZSG010000433.1 GCA_029939785.1 Fidelibacterota bacterium
AATCAACAATCTTCAATCCTTGTTCGTAAATCGTTTGAGCCTGGTTTGTTGCGTAATCCACAATTGAAACCCGTTTGACCTATTGACAATCATCATTTTCATATTTTTGTGATAATATACTATTTATGTTAAGATTTTATCTGTGTGTTAAAATAATCCGGTGAAAACGGGTTGAATTGTAATACGGTAAATGTAACTATAATTTTGTGTATTATATTATTAATATTTTTTTAATTGAAAGGTTTTCTGTTTTTGTTAAATTCTTGTTGCCATTTTATTTGTTTTATTAAGTTTTCTTTGTTATTATTTTGATAATAATCGTTTACTATTTTGTTTGTTGTTTTTGGTGTTATTGTTGGTTGTTCCCATCCGTCTCTTATAAATCTGTGTTGGTAATTTCTGAACCATTTTACGTCTTGTCGTTTGTAGTTTTCTTGAAAGTATAATGCTAATTTTTCATGTTCTCTAACTGGATTATCTCCTGTTGCTGAGTTTTCGTACCAGTCCCATCCGCTTCCGTTCATCCCTCGTGCTCTTTGACCTTCATGATAAACTATTCTCATTACTTCTTTTGACACTATTCCATTTATTACTGATGAACCTTTCGACCAAAATATTTTTGTATTTTCTATATAAGCTATCCAAGTATTAAAGTCAATTATTTCATCTGTTTCTGTTTTATATAGGTTTGTTTCAAAATTGAATGTTAGTCCGTAGTTTGCTGCATGTGTACTGTCGTCTGTCCATGCAAATCTTAAGTTTGATTGTTTTCCTATTCCTGCAACGCTGTCTATCATTTCGTTCATTTCTGTTAGTCCTTGTTTAAACATGTCTCTGTATTTTAAATAGTATGTTACTGAGTCTTCTATTGTTTGATTCCAGTATTTTTTTGTTGAATCTCCTCCTACATAATTTTGGCAGTAGTATGGTATTTCTGTGTGGAATGTTGCTGTGTATATATCTCCCCAACTCGCCCACCACCAAAGCGTAGTCGCAAATGCTTTTGTGTGGTCTCCTAGTTTTTGTGCTAGGTCTCTGTATATCCATTGGTGTTCGTATACTGTTCCGAATATTTCTGGATAGTGCATTTCAGTCCAGTAGCCTAATTTTAGTGGGTCTTGTATTCCTTGTAGTTCTATTGTGTGATTGTTTTCGTTTTTTGTTGAGTTTTGTGTTACTTCTGTCATACTTATTTGGTATGGTATGAATCTTGTGTCGAATATGTTTTCTACGTTTAGACTGTCTTCTGGTTCTGTTGTTGTAGGTAGTTCTATTGTTGCTTCTCCTAGTGTGTTAGTGAATGTTGTGTCTGTGTTGTTTCCTTTTAGTTTGTACCATACTGCAATTCCTTCAAATGGGTCATCTTTTCCTATTTGTGGTAGTGAGTCTGGGTATGTTTTCCAAAAGTGTACTAGTTTTACTGTTTGCATTATACTTTCAGGATTCATTTCTAACACTTCTTTGCTGTCATTTCCGAATGCTGATGTGTATGTTATTTCGAATTTGTATGGTCCGCCTGTGTTTGGGAATAGGTTTAGTTTTGTTGTGTCATTGCTTGTGTTTGTTAATTCTTCTCCTTCTATTTGTTCTATTCTTGTTATGTTGCTAGTGTCGTCTGGTTCTGCTCGTATCACACCTATTTCATACACCCATGGTTCTATTATTGTTGTTCCGGAAAGTTTTTCAATGTTTATTTGTGAACTTCTGATTATTCTTGTTAAGTCTATTGTGTCTCCGTTTACAAAATTACTTAACGTTTTTGCGATTCTTTCAGTGTAATATTTTGCGTTTGTATTTCCTTGTATTATTAGACTGTCAACGTTTGTGTTTGTTGTAGGTTTTGATATTCGTGTGTTTGTATTTCTTTGCATGCTTTGACTAGTGTAGTCTCCTATGTTTACTTTTCCGTTTGTAGTATTTCCGTTTATTACTGTGAATTTTTTTGTTCCGAGTAGTTCTCCGTTGTTACTTAATGAATAAAAGTATATTCCTGAAGATAAGCTACTAACATCAACCGGCAAACTATACGATCCTTGTTCTAACGTTTGACTTTTACTTCCAATATTCTGTCCTAAAATATTATAAAAATTTAATTGTATTTTTCCTTTTGTTTCTATTCCAAAGCTTGCTTTTACTTTTTTCTTTGCAGGGTTTGGAGCAGGGTTTTCTAATTTGAATTCTGTTGCTACGTAATTTTCTGGTATTACACTTGTTGCAATAATTTCAAATCTTCCTTCATTGTCAGAAAATTTATGGTCTGATTCTGATCCATCAGCATACTTAATATATGCTTCTACTTGTGGCGCTACAACAATATTATCTTCTATGTCTTTTGTTGTTAATATTCCATTATAAGAGAATGCATTCAAACCAGAAGCAAGTAATAAAAATATATAGAATTTCATGATCAGATTCCTTTTAAAAAAGTTGAACTGAATTTCGGAAAAAATAAGTAAAATTCAAATAAAAGAATTTCCGGGAGATGAGTAATTAGAAAACTATAGGACA
>JAOZSG010000434.1 GCA_029939785.1 Fidelibacterota bacterium
ATAAACTTTTGAACTGTTCTTCACTTTGTTTAAGAGACTGTTCAATATGTACACGCTCGGTAATATCGATCATTGCTACAGCAAATTGATTTTTCTTGGGTGAATAGACTTTTATTTCCCAATATTTATCCAAATAATCAGAATGATCTGTTATAGTAATTGGTTCACCTGTTTGTGCTACCTTACCATATGCCGCGATCCAATTTTTTTCTAGATTGGGTATTATTTCCGAACCTCTTTTTCCAATAATATCACCAATTTTTAATTTTGTAATTTCTTCATACTGCGGATTGGCATCTAGCCAGATAAAATCAATAGGAATTTCTTTTTTATCTGTAATAATTTCATGTAGTGCCACCGCCATATTGATATTATTAAAAAGAGATCTATATTTCTTTTCACTTTTATGACGCAATCTATTTGCTAATATTCTCTCTGTTACATCATTAAAAATAACTGCAATCTCTTTGTCAGATACTCTATAAATATAATTTTCACGCCATACAATATTATTATTTATAAGATAAGAACTTGCTGGTAAAAATTTTGGAATACCTGTCAAAAATACTTTATCAAACATATCTGGAATATGATAGGCGCTAGCAGGATCAGGAAAAAGTTCTTCAACAGTTTTACCAAGAATTTCATTTTTTTTAATGAAATCCATGATCTCACCAGTTTTATTGTAATCTTTTAGGATAAATATATTATTTTCTTTTCGCCAAATACCACATCCCATACTCATATTATCAAATAAACTGCGAAATCGTTCTTCACTATTACGTAGTGCATTTTCCGCTTCTTTTCGTTTTGTTATATCTCGGACTCCAACAATTATATTTTCATTATTTTTATGTAGATCCAATGTAGATGAAAACCACTTAGTTTTATCTTGTAATTTGAGAGAATATTCATATCTCTGAGTTTTTCTGGTTTTCCTAAGTTTTTGCGATGCTTTTTCATAAAGAATACTCACATTGGACGGCATTAAACCATTATGGCTTTTTCCCAAAAACTCTTCAGTTGGAATAAATAGATTTGAAGAATCAGCATTACAATGAACATTCACAAATCGATCTTCTTCATCCATTATAAAAATAATATCACTCATGGATGAAACCAGGGTGCGAAATTTCTCTTCATTTTTTTGTAGTTCATTTTCAACTTGTTTTTGTTTTGTAACATCTATCCCAATACTTAAAATACCAGCTATATTGCCAGAGACATCATGTACTAAATTATTACGCCACCAAATTATTCGTTCTTCACCATTTTTTGTCATTATTCTATTTTCATATTGATAATGTTCTTGTAAATCATTTAGTAAATTTTTAAATACTTTTGGAATAATTTTTTTGTCTTGTGGAGGAATAAAAAGGTCAAACCAATTCTGATTTAAAACTTGATCTTTGTTATACCCTGTCAATTCCTCAGCATACTTATTAAATGTTGTAATCCTTGCCTCATTATCCAAAGTAACAACCATTGTATTGGCGGTTTCCAACAAATTTTCTGCAAATTCTTTGGATTCAATCAAATTACTATTAGCAATTTGAAGTTCTTCATTCAGTGATATTAATTCTTCATTGCTGGATTCTAACTCTTCTTTGGCAGCTTCCATTTCTTCATTTACACTTTGAAGTTCCTCATTGGTAGATAAAACCTCTTCATTTGCTCCCCATAATTCCTGATTTACATCATCTTTTTCTTCGATAATTCTATGGAGATGTTCTTTTGTTATCTGGAGTCTCTGTTTAAAATGCTCTAGTTCACCCTGTGCACTTTCATTATTATCAATTTTTAAAATTTGAGGCATGTTTGATTTTTCAAAAAGTATTAAATAATTTTGTTCATTAGTGCTTTGATCAACTATTGGATTTACACTAAGATTTATTGTTTTCATTTTACCTTTACGCCTGAAGCTAATATTATGTTTTGTAATTATATCTTGTTTCTTTTTTGCTTCTTCAATTGCTACATAGAGATCCGGCATCAAACTTTCTCCGGCAATACGCGATAATTTCAAACTTGCTTCACCACTAACAGGCTCCAAAACTGAAAAAATATTTCCTATAAATTGGCGTATTAATAAATTACTATCTACAAGAATACCTGGAGGAGCATAGGTTGCCAAAAGAATTTCTTCAATCTGACGAGAAATATTCTTAGTCTTTACTTGTTTTGCATTAGTTGATATTTTCTCATTTGATTCTTTTGACTTATGAGAAGTATAATTTACAGGGAATTTATAAACAGGCTTTATTCCGGTAGAACGTTTTACAAATAAATTTGCTTTGGCATCTAAGGTATTAAAATATTGTGGAAATCTACCCATAGTTTCTGATGTGCCCAATAGTAGAAAACCTTCCGGTTTTAGAGAAAAATGAAAAAGTGGAATAACTATTTCCTGAAGAAAAGAATCAAAATATATTAAGACATTTCAACAACTGACCAAATCAATTTTTGGAAATGTTGGATCTTGGGTAATATTATTAACCGAAA
>JAOZSG010000117.1 GCA_029939785.1 Fidelibacterota bacterium
GGACAGAAGATGAATTAAATTCTATTTATGTATCTATCATAAGAAAAACATTATATTTTGTATCAATTATAATATTAATTGGTATAATTAGTGTTTCTTGTACTAAAGAAAAAAAAGTAGAAAAAACTAATGATAAACCAGTTTCAAATAGTTTATCAACAACTCCAACTTCAACAACTCCCGGAGCAATAGGTAGTAAAGCAGCAGACTTTACACTGATTGATCTTGACGGTAATGAAGTAACCCTGGAAAATTATAAAGACAAAGTAATTGTTCTAAATTTTTGGGCTACATGGTGTCCGCCTTGTAGAAAAGAAATTCCTGATTTTATAAAGATGTATGAAAAACATGAAAAAGATGGCATGGTGATAGTTGGTGTTGGTGGCTTCAGGGAAGGATTTGAGAAAATTAAACCATTTATAAAAGATAATGGAATTAATTACCCCATAGTACTTGTTAAAAGCAGTGATATAAAAACATTAACAGAAAGCTATGGTGGTATCGGTGGTATCCCAACAACATTTCTAATAGATAAATCCGGAATCATCAGACAAAAATGGGAAGGTCCCAGGTCTGAAGAAGTTTTTATGAATGAGATAAATAAATATCTATAAAAATATATTCAGAGCATTGACTCTGAATACAAAATGTTTATCAAACCTCTCAAACAGTCTGAGAGGTTTGATAATTTTTTCTACAAGTTGAATGGCAAATTTTCTATAACAGTTTAAAATTAAAATCATTCATTAAAATTAACATCTCTGCATACTTCTTCCCATTCAGGAATAAAATCATAAAAATCTGATTCTTTAAGTAGTTCAATATTTAATTTGGAGGAAATATCCTCTTCCTTATTTCTTATCTTATAATCCATATAATCAGCAAAATGTACAGCTAATGTTGGATTAAATCGTGCCTGAGGAAATTTTTCGATTGAGTGGTGAAAAGCACAAGGATATACTATTAATCCGGGTAGTCCCCATATTTGCATTAAATATGCACCTACGGCAGTATGATCAGCACCAAAGATTTTTTTCTCTGCTTTGCATAATGATATATTTTCTTTTTTTGTCAATTCAAGTACTTTTTTATAATCTTCCGGGAATTCTGACAAAAATACTAATTTGCCTAAATCATGAAACATTCCTGCTGCGAAATAATCGTCCTGAATTTTACGAGGAACTTCTTCATAAATTGCCAAATTTTTGCAATACGATGCGATCCGATTACTATGTGCCCATAAAGATTCTGCAAATTTTTTGTCTATATTATTTCCTAATTTTTGAAAAATACCAACTGATAAAACAAGAGTTTTAACTGTTTCTATACCTAACATAACGACTGCATCGACGGGTGTTGTAATTTTCTGTGGTAATCCAAAAAAAGAGGAATTAATTAGTTGTAAAAATTTTGTACTCATTCCAATATCTTTTGCAACTATTTTGCCGATATCTCTTAGAGAAGTATTTGGTAAATCAACCTTATTGATAATTTCTGTATATATCGATGGAAGACTTGGTAGACTTTTTATTCTGGAGATTATTTCAGTTAAATTTTCATTTCCCAGAAGTTCCTGAAGATTTTGTGCCTGAATAATTACATTTTTTATGGTTGCCAATTCACAGGGTTTTTGTAAATATTGGTGGATAATATTTACAGAATCCATGGTTATATTACTAGTTGAATGACCGGTAAGTGCAATTCGCAAAGTTTTTGGTGCAGTATCTCTGACAAATTTCAAAAAATCAATTCCATCCATTTCGGATATTTTTAAATCAGAAATTACGACATCAAAAGATTTTTCTTTTAACATTTCCAAAGCTGTTTTGCCAGAATCAGTAAAACTTACATCCCATTCATCACTAATTGAATGAAATTGTCTTTTGATACTTTTTAAAACATTTTTATCATTATCTACAAATAGTACTTTTCGTTTTTTATTCATTATTTTCTTTCTGCCAAGGAATATATATTGTAAAAGATGTTCCTACATTTTCTTTGCTGTCCACCAGAATATAACCACTATGTCTTTCTATAATTATTTTTAGAATATAGAGTCCTATTCCAAATCCACCTTTTGATTTTTTTGTAGAAAATCTTGGTTCAAATATTCTTGTTATTAAGTTTTCATTCATTCCTATACCATTATCCGTGAATATGAATTTATTGTATATACCATCTTTAATATCTGTATTGTTTTTAATATTATCAATACTTGCTGAAATAAAAATTTTTCCACCTTTAGGCATTGCTTGTTTTGCATTTATTATAATGTTAAGAAAAACCTGTAATATCTGAGTATGATTTGCTTCTGCTCCAAAGTTTGACCCCTGAATATCTGTTTCTGTTTTAACATCATGTGATAACATTGGTTTAACAATTTCTATAGAGTCATTAAGTATCTCCAGTAAATTACAATTATCTACTACCTCTTCATGCTGTTTTGTTAAGTTTAATATTTGATTGGTCATGACTCCTGCTCTTTTCGAGACTTTTTCGATTTTTTCTAAAATTTCCTCTATTGGTTGATCATTGTCCAATCGTATTTTAATAAGTAAAGGATAATTTTGAATTATCATTAACATATTTTTTAAATCATGGACTACACCACCTGACAGCATTCCCATGGTCTCAATTTGCTGAGAATATATTAATTGATCTTGCAATAATACGTTTTGTAGTTTTAATTGATCCTGAGATAATTTTAATTTTAATGTATTTTTGATTCGTGCTATCAAATCTTCTTTTTGAATTGGTTTACCTAATAAATCGGTTGCACCATTACTTAAGGCTTTTCTTTTTAGTTCAGAATCTTTTAAGCCTGTAATCATTACAACTTCAATATTTTTAGTATTTTTTTTTGTTTTGATTAATTCTAATAAATGAAATCCATCTTTTTCAGGCATATTTATATCTGAAATTACAATGTCAATTTTTTCATTATTAATGATTTGCCATCCTTTATCGACACAATCTCCAAAATGTAAATCCCAATCATTACGAAAAGAACTTAACATGCGTTTAATACTATTTAATAAATGTTTATCATCATCAACAAATAAAATCCCTGGTTTCATTCTTCTTCCTTATTATTAGACAGTAAAGGTAATCTAACTATAAATGTTGTGCCTTTTCCTATCTCAGTTTCAAAATTTAATTGCCCATTATAATTGTTTGTTACTAAGTTATAGACCATTGCTAATCCCTGACCTGTTCCTTTACCAATTTCTTTTGTTGTAAAAAATGGTTCAAAAATTCTGTCTCGAATATCTTCCGGAATACCTGTACCATTATCGCTAACATGAATTTCGACAAATATATTTCCATTACAAATGGTTTTAATTTTTATTAAACCTTTTTCCTGACTTCCTTTTGCCTGAATAGCATGAACTGCATTAATTATCAAATTAATTACAATTTGACTAATTTTATCTTTGTGTGCAGGTACAACTAATCCTGGTTCAAACTCTGTTTCAATCTCAGAATCATATTTCCATTCATTTCGTGAAACAATAATTATCTTTTCTATAACGTCTTGTAAATTTACTTCATCATTTTCTAAACCTCCTGGATGAGAAAATGTTCTCATTGCATTAACAATTTCAGTAATTCTATTAACTCCATCTAAAGATTCATCCAATGCTAATACAATTTCTTTTTTTAGATAATCAAGATCTATTTTATTTATTTGTTCTAAAATATTCTTGAATAATTCTGAATTACTTATATTTTCTGTGTTAAATTTATTGTCAATATTATCTATCAGTTTTACAATTTCAGAAAATGAATCTTTTAAAAATTCGAGATTGTTTTTAATATATTGAATTGGCGAATTTATTTCATGAGCAATTCCAGAAGATAATTGTCCGATAGCTTTAATCTTATCTTCTTGCATTAGTTCAGATTCTAACTTGAGTTTTTCTGATATATCTCTATAAAATAATAAATAACCGTGTTTTACACCTTGAATTATCAATGATGTGCCTGTTATTGAAAAAATACTCTCTTTACCATTTTTCATTTGTCTTTTTTCAGATATATGAGCTTCTCCGGTTTCATCTATAATGGAAAAAACATCAGGTTCTTTACCAATTAAACTCTTTAGAGCAATTGTTTTATTGAAGTCCTTACCAACTAACTCATTGTTATTATATCCAAAAATTTCAGAAAAAGATGGATTTGTAATTAATACTTTTTGTTTTAAATCTACTACTACAATTCCGTCGGATGAACAAGATAATATAGCCTGGGTCAGATCACCGGATTTTTTTGCAATTTCTTCTTCTTCAATAAATTCAATAATACTAACAATTTCATTAACTAAAATTGTCAATATATTATCAATCTCACCCTCTTCAGTATAATAATTATGTTGGAAGTTTAATTTTAAATTTCCGCTTTTTCCACTATTTATATTAAATGATTTATTAAATGAAATACTATTTTCTATATTTTTGCCAATAAAATGATTCTTATCCTCAAAATTAATTTCAACTAAGTTGATTTCTTCTACTCTTATGCTTGAAAAAATGATTATAACAATTTTATCTAAAATATCATCGATGGTTGTATATCTGTAACCCAATTGAAGAATCTTCAGAACAGCCGTAAGATCTTCTGTTTTTCTTTTAACTTGTTTTTCAAGTTTTTTATTTACATGCTTTAGTTTATTCTCAATCCATATATTCCTGAAAACAGTTTTAACCCTCGCTAAAATTTCTTCCTGTAGATAAGGTTTTTTTATATAATCTTCTGCTCCACATTGAAATCCTTTTGTAATAAATTCCGCATCGGATTTTGCAGTGATAAAAATAATGGGAATGTCTTTTGTATGAGGCGTTTTTTTTAATTGAGTACATATATCAAAACCATTAATATCTGGCATAATAATATCTAACAATATCATATCTGGAATGTTCTTTTCTACATAGTTTAGTACCTCAGTACCATTTGTAGCACATACAACATTGTAAGAAGCTTTTTGTAATATGGTTTTTAATAGTTGTAAAGTTGATTTTTCATCATCAACTATTAAAATTAAAGGCTTAGGTTTGTTTTGTAATGACATTGAATTAAATTTTTCTTTAATAAATTAAATACTTGTATTTTTTTATAACTCTATTATTGTTAATTATTCTGCATATTTATTGTTCTAGTTTGAAATTTTCATTCGTAATCCAGGCAACTACATAATACCTTTCATTATTAAGACTAATGCCAACCTGTATTTTTTTGGATGCAACATTCCATTCATTAGTCCACTCAATAAATCCGGGTTCAATTTTATTCTTATCAGGAAGATTTCCGGGACTGATACCATAAATTTCAGAATAAAAAATCATTAGATTTTCCCAGGTTTTATAAACCATTGATTTATATTGATTTTTTTTATAACCATCTGATACAATATTTATTAATATGATTTTATCTTCATTGAATATTGGTGATAACCTATATTGATAGCTACCTAACCAAACTTTAAAAGTTGGATTATCAACCATTACATTACTAAACTTTACTCTTGGATCTTCTTTTAATTTTTTTAAAGTATTTTCTTTTGAATCACCAAATAGTACCTCACCAAAAGCTTTCTTAGATAATATTAATTCTCTTTTGTGTTTTTGTTCTTGAACTCTTTTCTTGTGTAATTCATTTAACATTTTTTTATCTTGCTTCAGAATTAAAGTTTTAATTGAATCAAAATTACTTTCCATATTTCTATCAGAAAAAATGTAAATTGGACCAAAACTTTCTCTTTCGAAAATATAATATTCTATATTGGCTTTTTTTATACCATGAAATAAAATACTTAATGTATCAACAGATTCAAGATATTTTTGTGAAAAAGTATCACATAATTTTTTTGTATCCTTTGGATTAAATACTGAATTTTTTTTGAGATAAATTTTTATCAGAGCATCTTCGTGTACAGATAAATCTTTGAAATCTGCATTTTTATAAAGATAAAAATTATTAAGAGAGTTCTCCAATTCTGGTAGTACTTTTACATTCATCTTTTTTATAATCATATTTTCATAATAATCACTATTATAAAATAAAAATCCTAAGCCAAATACTAAAACAATAATAAATAACGAGAAAGTTTTGCCTTTCATATTAATCCTCTATTTTAATTTAATTTTTTTTCTATTAAAAAATCCCAGTATAAACCCAAGTGCGACAGACCAAATTGCAGCAAGACCAATTTGTAATGGTTTTGGCAACATAAAAGTAATTGTATGGGCGGGAATCCAAAACCATATTAAAGATAATAAACCTTTGTCAATATTTTCCCAGTTCTTATCTTTCTTAAATAGATTGTCAAGAATTCGATGAAAAATAACAAGTAAAAGTCCAAACTGTAGATTCATTGAAACTGAAAGAGCAAGACTTCTACCAAAACCAGATATCTCCGGTAAATATTTGTGATTAATTAGCCCATCAATAAATCCCTGATAACCAACAAAAGCATATTTAATCAATATTGCTAAGATAGCCCATTCGGTCATTTTCCAAATTATCTCTAAAGTTGTGAACGGATTATGAATCTTTTTTTGAATAATCCATCTTGAGATAAATTCTCCTAATGTTCCTAAAATCGCAAATTGTATCATTGCTGTTATTAATGGATATTTAATTACTATGCTAATATACCAATTCATTTACATCTCAATTCTTCATTAATTTTTAACATAATGAAATACTTTTATTATACTGAATATATAAACATCATTGAGTAGCAAACAAGAGTTTTTTTTATAAATTTTTTTTAGTTAATTTCAATTGATTATATTGCTATAATGTATTAATGTTCATTCATAAAAAAATGCCAAAAATAGAGGAATAAAATGATGGATCGCAAATCAGCATTAGAATTATTGCATAAATACACTAAAACTTCTAGTTTGAGAAAACATGCCCTGGCTGTAGAAGCTGCTATGAGAGATTATGCTGTATATTATGGAGAAGATGTAGAAAAATGGGGTGTAACAGGGATTCTTCATGATTTTGATTATGAAAAATACCCCAATTCTGATGAACATCCATATAAAGGGAATGAAATATTAAAAGAAGTTGGAGTTTCAGAAGATATCAGGACGGCTATTATGGGTCATGCAGATTATACTGGTGTAAAAAGAGAGACTCTAATGGCAAAAACTCTTTTCGCTGTTGATGAACTATCTGGATTTATTATGGCTGTGGCTTTAGTTCGACCATCGAAAAGTATATTTGATCTAAAACCTAAATCAGTAAAAAAGAAATTTAAAGCCAAAGCTTTTTCAAAAAATGTAAGTAGGGAAGATATTAACTTAGGAATACAAGAGTTAGGTGTTGATGAAACAGAACATATCCAACATATTATTGATTCCCTGAAAACCATTGCCAAAGAACTTGAACTTGAAGGAGAAATATAATATGTATTGTAAAAAATGTGGGAGCGAAATCGAAGACAATAGTAACTATTGCTCAAAATGTGGATTTAGTGTTGAAACAAGAAAATTTTATAGGTCAGGTGAAGATATCAAATTTTTAGGAATTTGTGGAGGTCTCGGTGAATATTTTCATATTGA
Organism: Fidelibacterota bacterium; assembly: GCA_029939785.1. GTDB lineage: Bacteria > Fidelibacterota > UBA2242 > UBA2242 > JAFGTP01 > JAOZSG01. The sequence goes on from JAOZSG010000117.1 coordinate 7,572, forward strand.
TTCAAATATTATTAGACTAATTATTGCAATATTAATTTTATCTACGACTATTATTCCAGGATTATTAATATATTTTATTGCAGGATTTTTTATTCCATATAAATCGGATTGAGGATAGCATGAAAAAAAGAACATCTTTTCCAAATGTATTTTGGGTATCAAATTTTCTTGAATTAGTTGAAAGATTTGCATATTACGGTATTTATATGGGATTTGGTATTTATGTTGTCGAGCACCTTGGCTTTTCGACAGGTCAGTTAGGAGCAATCCAAAGTATTTTTCTCGCCATTTCCTACACAGTTCCTGTTATATCAGGTACTTTTGCGGATAGATATGGATTTAAAAAAGTTTTGATAGTTGCCTATCTGGCTTATATACCATCAATTTTTTTATTACTATTTACAAAATCATTCTCAGGAATTGCATTAACAATGCTCAGTATTGGGTTTGCTGCAGGAATATTTAAACCTCTGATTGCCGGTACAGTAAGATCTGTAACAGATGGTTCAAATAAAACTTTAGGTTTCGGAATTTTTTATGCAATGGTAAACGTAGGTGCATCATTTGGACCAATTATTATGGGAAAGTTGAGAATCATATCCTGGAATTATGCATACATAGCAGCTGCAATAAGTATTACTATAGGTTTAATAGTTACAATTATTTTTTACAAAGAACCTGAAAGAACAGTAACTAATACAACATTGGGCGATAAATTAAAAGAAATTGGTCTTGTGTTGTCAGATAAAAAATTCACAATTTTTTTGATATTACTAGGACTGTTTTTTTGGCTTCCTTTTTGGGCGTTTTTTAACCTTTGTGCTTTATACATTGACAATAATCTTGATACAGTTCAATTATATTTAAATATAAAAAGTGTTTTAGGTACGCATGTAGCAAACTTTCTTTCAAAAGTTGGTGAAGATGGAAATCGTGAACTTCTTGGTGAAACAATTGCTCATACAGGTTATATTATTATACTTTTTCAGGTGATGGTATCAAAAACTGCTGAAAAATTTGATGGGATGAACACATTTTTGACTGGATTATTTATAACCGGGATAGGATTGATTTTAATTGGTATTGCCAAAGTATCGTTTCCTGCAATTGCTATTTTGGGCATTATGGTCGTTGCTGTTGGAGAAATGACTGCATCTCCAAGGATTCAGGAATATATTACATGGATTGCACCTAAAGAAAAAGCCGGACTCTATATGGGTACAAATTTTTTATCGATTGCAATTGGTGCTGCTCTTAGTGGTGTTGTATATACAACTCTTTTTGGTTATTTTAACGGAATAAATCATCCTGAATATGTGTGGTATGTATTATCACTGAATATGATTTTAGGTATTGGAGCAATAAAAATATTTACAAAAACTATGGGTGAGTTTAAAGAATTAGGGTAATTTACTTGATACTTGATACTTGATACTTGATACTTATAATTGATAACTGTTAATTGTTAAAGTCCCAAGAATTTTATTGCACCACCACAACAAAATACAACAAATCCTGCAATAATGTGTGAGTATTTCGAGAATCTATTCATTTTGACAAATGAAAGTCCGGATACAGAAATCATTACAATGGAAATCATTGTTCCAATTGTTACAACTGTAAAGATGGTTGCAACTAATAAAACGGAGAGTATATTTCCTCTGGCTGCCGGATACATTATTAATGGTATTAAAGGTTCACATGGACCAAAAACAAAAATAATAAAAAGACTCCAAACTACAGTTTTTGAGTTTTTTGATATATGTGGATGTACATGGTCTTTTGAGTGATTGTGATCATGAATATGCTTTTCTCCGTCAGAATGAGCGTGAATATGAGTATGATGT
>JAOZSG010000118.1 GCA_029939785.1 Fidelibacterota bacterium
AATTTTTTTATCTTCTTCGACAATAATGACTGTTTTACCTTTTTTAGCCAAAACCTCAGCAGTTCTTCTACCTATTCTATCACCGCCAATAATGATTACTTTATTAATTTTTTCTTTGAAATTATGATGTTCACGTAAAAAATACTCCAAGTCAACAGATTTTCCAATCGTAAACACTTTATCGCCAGTTTCAATTATAGTAGAACCATTTGGAATTATTATTTTGTTTTTTCTTAGAACTGCAACTATTCTAATCTTTTTTAATTCCTCATGTTTTTCCATGATTTCGCTCAAAGAAAAACCTATATATTTATAGTCTTCACTTAATTCTATCCCAACAATTCTTACTTTGTTAGACATAAATGAAATATGTTCTACAGCTTTTGGTTCATCAATCAATGTTAATATCTTATCTATTGAGATTTGAGTTGCAGCAATCACTTCATCCACTCCAAAATCACTCGGATCCATTCCTCCTTTAAGGAAGTAATAAAAATAATCTTCAACTTTAGCTACTGTTATTGCTTTTTCTCCTGTAATTTTTTTAACCATTGAACAGGAAATAATATTAACCATATCACTATTAGTTACTGCGAGAAATAATTCTACTTTATGTGATTTCATTTTGGTTAATAAACGAAGGTCAATTCCATTACCTTTTATAACCAGTGCATCCAAATCGTTATTTAGAATTTTAACAAGATTTTCATCCTGCTCAATAATGGTAACATCATGGTCTTCAGAAATTAATTTTTTGGCAATTGTTGAACCAACATTCCCGCCACCAATAATCAGTACTTCCATTTTATCTCCATTAATTCTTAAGATATCTATTAATTTAAAATAAAATTACAAAACTATTAATAATACAGATTATAGTTTAAATAACCAAGTATCCAAAAAATATTACAAAAAAACCATCATAAATGATGGTTTTTTGTAATTATAAATCAAAAAAAAATTGCGATTAATTAATTTTTTCTTTAATTCTCGCAGCTTTTCCTCTTAGTTTTCTAAGATAATATAGTTTTGCTCTACGAACTTTACCGGTTCTGATTTTTTCAATGCTATTTAATTTTGGTGAATGGATTGGAAAAATTCTTTCTACTCCAATACCATTAGAAATTTTACGTACAGTAAAAGTTTCATTAATACCACCACCAGATCTACCAATTACAACACCTTGATATTTCTGTGAACGTTCTTTATTGCTTTCAATTATTCTTACATCTACCACTACAGTGTCACCTGGTTTGAAATCTGGTATATCACTTCTTAGTTGTCCCGCAGTGGCTGCTGCTAATTTATCCATTATTTCCTCCGATATTTATTTTGTTTTTCATTTATAAGATCATTTCTTCTATTTTTTGTTCTAATTATTCTCTGTTCCATTCTCCATTCTTCGATTTTTTTATGATGTCCAGAAAGTAATATATCCGGCACTTTTAATCCCCGATATTCTCTGGGTTTTGTATATATGGGACCTTCGAGAAGATTATCTGCAAAAGAATCTGATTCCGCAGATTCGTAAGAATGAAGGACTCCGGGTATATGCCTGATTAAAGCATCAATTATTGACAAGGTGGGTAATTCCCCTCCTGTCAATATAAAATCTCCAATGCTGATTTCATCAGTAACAATTTCATTTATTACCCTTTCATCAACACCTTTATAGTGTCCACAAAAAAATGTCAAATCTTCTTCTTTTGCTAATTCCAATGAAATATTATGATTAAAAACTCTTCCTTGCGGAGTTGGAAATATTACTCTTGGTTTATGTTTTCCAAGAATTTCCTGAATTTTATCATGAGCTCTGAAAAAGGGTTCCGGTTTCATAACCATACCTGCACCACCACCAAAAGCAGAATCATCAATTTGTCTATAATTATCCCAGGTAAAATGTCTGATATCCCAAATTTCAAAGTTTACAAGATCCATATTCCTGGCTTTTTTAATCATACTTTCTGATAGATAAGAATTCATAATATCAGGAAATGCAGTAACAATGAATATTTTCAACTATAATATTCCTTCAATTATATTTAGAAAAATTGTCTGGTTCTCCCAATTAATTTTCTCAATAAATTCAGGTACAGCAGGTATAACTCTTTCCCCATTTTTCGTATTGATAAGTAATTGATCCTGTGTACTATTTTCGATAAATTCTATAACAGTACCAATTTTCATATTTGTATGATTATCTTTAACAATAAACCCATTAGTATAACCAACATGTCTATCCGGAATAAAATCATAGGGTAAAAATACTTGTAATCCTTTTAAGAATTTTGCTTCCTCTATGGAATTAACTTCTCTCAATTTCAAAAAAACTTTTGTTTCTGATTGATTAACAGATTCAATCTTCCATGAAGAAATGTGATTGAGAGATTCTCCCAACCACACTTCTTTAAAATCACTTGCAAATTTAGTATCCTGATAAGTAAGCAAAATAAGAATCTCACCTCTAATACCGTGACTTTTTTCCACAATACCAATAGGTAAATATTGTTGCTTACCGGTCATGAAAAATTATTCAATAATTTCGAGAATAGCTCTCTTTTGTCCTGATTTTGCTGCTGCAGCTGTCAATAAAGTTCTTAGTGCTTTTGCAGTTCTACCACTTTTACCAATAATTTTTCCCAGATCGCCTTCTTTAACAGATAGTTCCAGTATTGATGTTTTTTCACTATCAATCTGAGTTACCTTTACATCTTCAGGATGATCAACTAATCTTTTAACAATATACTCAATGAATTCTTGCATAACAATACTCCTTAGTTACTAGTTTCGAGAACACTACTCAAATAATTTATCAAAAACAATCAAATTTAGCAGATAATTTCAAAGAAACGAAGATTTATTCTATTCAGAAACCACAAATTTATCCTTCAGTATTATCTGAATTAACTGATTTTTCAGTTTCAACTACTGTATCAGCAGTTTCTGGAGTTTCAACAGTTTCTTCTTTTACTTCTTCTTTTACTTCTACTTTGGATTCAACTTCAGTTTGTACTTCGTTTTGTTCTTTCTTTGCAAGCTCCCATTTTTGCATTTCAATATTGCGAGCTTTTTCATCAGATACATTTTTATTTAAATGATTTTCCAAGATGATTCCTTCTTTTTGGAAAATATTATATACTGTATCTGTCGGAATAGCACCTTTTGACATCCAATCAAGTGCTTTCGCTTTATCTACTTCAACTGTTGCTGGATCTGTTAAAGGGTTATATAATCCAATTTTTTCAATATATTCACCATCTCTTGGTTTTTTTGAATCCATTACTACGATACGATACATTGGTCTCTTTTTTCTTCCCATACGAAACAGTCTAATTTTTACAGCCAACTAATTTCCTCCTTTTGCGGACTAAAAGCCCATTTTTAGAGCAGAAAGGTTCTTAGGTAATTTCATTTTTCCTAACTGCTTTGTCATTTTTGCTACTTGTTTATATTGATTTAACAATCTATTTACGTCACTGATTTGATTTCCACTTCCTCGAGCGATTCTTTTTCGGTGACTTCCTTTTATTATATCTGGTTTTATTCTTTCTTTTTTAGTCATTGAAAGAATAATTGCTTCCATCCTTGCAATTTCTCTTTCATCTATATTTACATTTTTTATTTTTGCTTTAATGGCACCGGGCATCATACCCAATATATTTTCAAGAGGTCCCATTTTTTTCATTTGTCTAAGTTGTAATAGATAATCATCAAGTGTAAATTTCTGCTTTAATATACTCTTTTCCAATTTGGCGGCTGCTTCTTCATCAACAGTAGCCTGAACCTGCTCAACAAGAGAAACTATATCTCCCATTCCCAATATTCTATTTGCCATTCTATCGGGATGAAAAACCTCTATTTCGTCCAGTCTTTCACCAATACTTAGATAACTAATTGGTTTTCCGGTAGTTTCCACAATAGATAATGCAGCACCACCTTTTGTATCACTATCCATCTTTGTTAATACTATTGAATCAAACTTTAATTCTTTATCAAATACCTGTGCAGTATTTACTGCATCTTGTCCGGTCAAACCATCAGCAACAAAAATTATATTATTTGGATTAACCAGTTTCTGAATCATTAATAATTCTTTCATCATAGTATCATCGATATGTAGTCGACCTGCTGTATCTATTATCAGATAGTCATTGTTATTTTTTCGGGCATATGGTACTGCTGCTTTCACACGTCCTTTTACTTTTGACTTTTCTGCAAATACAGGAATATTAATTGATTTCCCTAAAACCTGTAATTGCTCAACTGCTGCGGGTCTATATACATCAACCGGAACTAATAATGGTGAATGTCCTTCACTTTTTAACTTTTTTGCTAACTTGGCAGATAAAGTAGTTTTACCACATCCCTGTAAACCCACCAACATTATAATTGTAGGAGGTGTATTTGCAGTCTTCATTCTATATGTGTTCCGACCAAGTAATTTTTTCAATTCATCATTAATGATCTTTACAATTATCTGACCGGGCTTCAAACTTTTGGCAACATCGGCACCAATTGCTTTTTCCTGAACACGATTAGTAAATTCTTTCACTACTTTATAATTAACATCTGCTTCAAGAAGTACACGACGTACCTGTCTCATAGAATCACGAATATTGCTTTCTGTGATTTTTCCCTCTCCACGGAGAGTTTTAACTATTTTCCCAAAACCTTCTTGTAACTGATTTAACATCTATTTTTCCAAAATTCCTTAAAGTTTATAGCGGACAAATTTAATTTTTAACAATCCCTAATGCAAGTCAAATTACTAATATATTCAGAATTATTTTTATATAGTCTTTTTTTTTGGTATTTCTCGTCTTAATTCTAATGTTAAAGTAAAAAAAGTTTATTCAAAATTGCAAAAAATAAATCGCGAAACTAAATTTCAACAAAATTGTATAAGGTCTATATTTAATAACAATTCAAAAGAGAAACATGAAACAAAAATTAATTTTCATCTCAACTTTGCTAATACTCAATTATTTTATTCTTGGTGCTGATTATAAAATCAATAATGAAACTGATACCGGTTTCGACTTAAAAATTACAAATAATTCGACATTTCAATTTCAATCTGTAACATATCCGGATTCAATTTCTACGTTTAATATTCATGATTCTCGATATAAGGTGATTAATAATCATCTTGAAATTCCTTTCTGGCAATATACAATTGCAATGCCTACTTCAAAAAAACCAACTGTTCAAATTACTGATCTTTCCTATGAAAAAATAAAATTGAATAAACCGCTTACACAAGACGATTTCAATAAACTAAAAAAAATACCGCTCACCAAAATCACTGATATTGGATTTCTGGGACTTACTCCATCCTGTATTTTAATTGTAAATCCTATACTATTTGAAAATAATAGACAAGAGATAAAATTTCTCAAATCAGCAACTATTTCTATTAATTATGCAGAAAATACATTTACAAAATCTGCGATTCTTCCTGAGCACGAAACAACCTTTTATCAAAGTACATTTATAAACAAAAACGCAAAATACTTCAAAACCTCACGCAAAATACCACTATCTAAAATTGTAGAATACCCATCTGGACAATGGATAAAGATCACTATTACCGGAAAAAAAAATTATCAGAATATGGATAACATATATTCAATTTCCTATGAAGACTTATCTAATATTGGAATTACAGAAGATCAAATAGATCCAAATAGAATTTATATTTATTCAAATTCTATGGCAGGCAGACAACTTTCTGATTACGAAGGAATACCTGTTCCGGAGAATCTTATAGAAAACTCCAGGACTATTGAAAATTCTGAAGACAATAACTTTGGACCCGGTAATAAAATACTATTTTATGGGAGAACAACTTCAGGTGTTGATCTAAATTCAAGCGGTTATTTAATTTTCAGTCGTAATAATTTTTCTATGCATAATTATTACTGGTTACTAATTGCTGACTCTCCCGGAAATCCAAAGGTAATGCCCTACATAGAATCTGTTTCTGCAACACATAATTTAATTACTACTGAAACAGAAGTGCTTGAAAGACAAGAAATAGAATCTTTTAATATATTAAATTCCGGAAATGACTGGTATGGAAAAAAATTTCCTGAAAATGGTACTAGTCAACAGGAGACATTTACACTTCCAACTTCAAGGTCAAATTATCAAACATCAATACAAGTCAGATTATGCGGAGGTAGCGAAGGAAGTAGTCATAGTTTCAGAATCTATAATGGAAGTACATTATTATCTACTGCATCATCATCTGATTATCGTGTGGCAACATCATCTATTAATACAACTCTCAATTCATCAAGAAACATAATAAAAATTGATTATTTGGGTAATGGTGAAGCTTACCTTGATTATATAGAATGTAGATATTCTATTGATTTGAAACCGGAAAATGAATTTTTAAAATTTACTGCACCACGCAAGACTGCAATAATAAAATATCAATTATCAAATATTAACTATCCTGATCCAATAATATATGATATATCAGATCCACTGAATGTTAAAATTCAAAACACATCATTTGATAATGACATAATGGAATTCAAAGCAAATAACAATAATATTCATAGAAGTCGATATATCATTACTAATAATACAAAATACCTAAAACCCGATAATATTGAATCGATTCCCAACCCGGAATGGACAAAGATAAGAAACAATGAATATAATGCAGATTACATTATCATAACGGATGAATCGTTAATTTCTGCTGCAGAAGACCTGGCAAAAATTCATAATTCAGAAGTAAAAGACGGTGAGCAACTATCAACACTTATTGTAACACAAAACCAGATAATGCGTGAATTTAATGGTGATATAAAAGATCCTAATGCTATTCGGTTTTATCTGAAATATGCTTTTGAAAACTATATGACACCACCCAAATATGTTCTTCTTCTTGGTGATGGAACTTTTGATCATAGGGGTATAGAAAGTGATGCCGGTAATTTAATAATGACATACCAGGTATATCTCAATCAATATGATTACCATTATTATGCAGCAGATTCACGTTTTACTTATATTAATGGTACAGACAAATTGAGTGATATCGCAATAGGACGCATTCCATGTAGAAATCAAGAAGAGGCAAAAAATGCAATTGATAAAATTCGGGAGTATTTAGTAAATCCAATTTATGGTACATGGAGAAGTCATATAACTCTTGTAGCAGATGATCCATTGCGACCTGAATCATATCCGGTAACTGCCCATATCGATGATAGTGAAGGAGTTGCGGAGAGTTTACCTAAAATATTTTCATTCAGCAAACTTTATTTATTAGAATATCCACAAACGCAAGATGCTTCAAAGTATGGTGTAAAAAAACCGGGAGCCACAGAAGCAATCTTAAGTGAATTAGAAAAAGGTACAACAATTATAAATTATTTCGGCCATGGTAGTCCCACCCAATGGGCTCAGGAAGAAGCTCTTGTCATGGGAAGGGATTTAGGATTAATTAAAACCGGTGGCAAACTTCCATTTTGGATTGCCGGAACTTGTACATGGGGAAAATTTGATGAAATTGAAAATCAATGTATGCCGGAAGCCCTTGTTCTAAAAGAAGAGGATGGTGCAATTGCAGCACTTGGGGCTACCCGACCTACAACAAGTAGCGGGAATAAAAAATTAATCAAATCTATTTTTGACAAATGGTTTTTGGAAAATAATATTAGAAAATTAAGAGTTGGCGAAATTTTACAATCAACTATAAGTGGTAATACATCAAACAATGAAAAATATATATATTTTGGTGACCCAGCTCTTTATTTGGCTCTACCCTATGAATCTGCAACTTTTTCACCATTAAAATCCGATACATTAAAATCCCTTGAAAATATTATGGTAAATGGAAAAATCGAAAACCTTAGTGATTTTTCAGGAGAAGGATATATACGCCTGTTTGATAGTGACAGAATGGTAAGTCGTCCTTATGACAATAATAGGAGATCATTATCATATGTTTTACCGGGGCAAGCAATTTTTAAAGGTCTAATTGATATTAGTAATGGTGAATTCAGTTCAAAATTTTTTATTCCCAAGGATCTTAATTATGCCGGTAGAAAAGGTAAAATTCAAGTTTATGGCTGGAATCAGGAAGAAAAAACCGAAGTTGGTGGTGTTTATAGCAATATTGTCTTTTCAGGATCTAAAGCAGTTGAAGATTCTATTGGTCCAACAATTACAGTTTTTTTGGATAATAATAAATTTCGTGATGGTGATATTATTAACCAAAGTCAGGTATTTAATATAAACATTATTGATGAACATGGAATCAATCTGGCAGGAAGGTTAGGACATAATATCAATGTAGTTTTTGATAACAACTCGAATTGGAGTGATATACTCACATCTAATTTTTCCTATGAAAAAGATAGTGATACATCTGGTTATGTATCGCTGGAAATTCCATGGTTTTTTCAGCCTGGTGATCACTCTTTCACATTACAAGCATGGGATAATGCAAATAACTTGTCTAAAGTTACATATGACTTTACTCTTTCATCAAATGAAAAATTTGCATTATCAAAAGTTGTTAACTACCCAAATCCATTTACAAAAGATACAGATATAACCTTTTACATTTCAGAACCTTGCGAAATTACAATCTCAATATATACAGTAAATGGACAATTGATAAAAAAAATCGACAATGAAATTATTTCAACTTCCGGATTTCATTTTATTAAATGGGATGGTAAAGATGATTTCAGTGATAATATTGCTCGTGGAATTTATTTTTATAAGATCGAAGCTAAATCTATTCTTACAGATGATAAAGTTAACCACATCGGGAAAATGGTAAAATCCTGATACCTGGAAATGGCAACAATGAATAATAAACATTTTTTTAATTTGTATAATATACCTGTAATTTTGGCATCTCAATCACCTCGCAGGAAAGAGATTCTTAGTATGATAAACCTGGATTTTACGGTTCAATCATCGGATTATGAAGAAAAGGACGACCCTGCATTATCGCCTGAAAAACTTGTAGAGGTTCATGCAATTAATAAAGCCGGAGATGTAGCAAAACATCATAAGAAAGCATGGATTATTGGAGCAGATACAATTGTTGTTATTAAGGGTGAAATATTAGGAAAACCAGATAACGAAAAAGAAGCAGAAAAAATGTTAACTAAACTCAGTGGTCATACTCATCAGGTAATCACAGGATATACGATTATTAATTCAGAAAATATGAAATCCTTATCCGAAATTGTCAAAACAGATGTGACTTTTAATGAACTTTCCGAGGATATAATCAGACATTATTTAAATCATTATCATTATATTGATAAAGCCGGTTCTTATGCAATTCAGGATTTTAGTTCTGTCTTTGTAGAAAAAATCAATGGTTGCTTTTATAATGTTGTTGGATTTCCTTTATCCAATTT
>JAOZSG010000004.1:0-15301 GCA_029939785.1 Fidelibacterota bacterium
ATCTTTTTCATAATTAAAGTTTTTCCATTTTATACACCTAACATATGATTCTGTTGGCAAAGTCGGTATTTTTATTTTTCCAACCATAGCCGGTTAAAAAAACATAGATATAATTTTCAATTCGTGGAAACATATCCGACAACCGGCGGATTAGTGTAATTTGCGGTTAAATAAACAAAGTCATATATCCTGACAATTTAAACTAAATCAGGAGTTTAGAAATTGCTAATCTTCAAACGAACTACCTCCTAAAAACTCACGAAGCAACGAAGTTCTAGGTACTTCATCTGCATCAATTGGGAGGAAAAATGATAGCAATTGTAATAGTCTTTCTGCTTCCGGATAACTTGGATGTTCAAAAGGAATCTGATGAAGAACTTTTTCAGCATCATTTTTTAATACGCTCATTTCATAAACAAGTGAAGAATTAAACATTATATCTGAATTGCCCTGATATTTGAATATATACTTTGTTTCACCTTCAACTACTTTTTTCCACATTTGAATTGTTTTGGCTGCATTATGTCCACGATATTTATAATCACGAACAATTCTACGAATTAATCGCATATCATGTGTTGCAATTCTGTTTTTGTCATCAAAATTCAAATGAGTTAAGGCACTAATATAAATTTTAAATTTTACTGAATTATCTATGCCTTTTGTTAATCCGGGATTTATACCGTGGATGCCTTCAAATATTAGGATTGTATTATCATCAGTTTTAATCATTCTTTTACTTGTAACTTTTTTCCCCTGAAGAAAGTCAAATTTTGGTAATGCAATTTTATAACCACCTAATAATAGATTAAGATGTTCATTCAATAATTTTAAATCAAGTGCTTCAAGAACTTCAAAATTTAAATTTTCACCTTGTTCTTCCTGAAGTTCATCATTATCCTTGAAATAATCATCAAGAGAAAGAACAATTGCTTTATATCCCAAAACTCTAAGTTGAATTGCTACTTTTTTTGCAAAGGTTGTCTTTCCTGATGATGAAGGTCCTGCAATAAAGACTAATTTTTTCTTTGCTGAGGTTATTTTGTCTGCTATCAGGGCAATTTTTTTCTCTTGTAATGCTTCTGAAATTTTTATTACATCATAAATATTATGGTTAATTATATTTTTGTTGATATCACTTATTGTAGAAAGACTTAGGATTTTTCCCCAATTTACAAACTCCTGAAATATTTCATAAAGTCTTTCCTGATTTGTGAATTCTTTTAACTTACCTGATGAACCTTCAATAGGTCCACGGAAAACAAATCCATTAGAATAGGGAATAATGTCATAGATGTTTATCAACCCTGTACTTGGTGCTACTGGTGCTTGTTCCCAATATTTTTTCCCATCTAATGTATAGAGTGTAACATAATTATTAGAACAATAGCGTAATAAATCTGCTGTATCTTTTCTATCAATACTATTAAAATATTGTATTGCTGAAATTTTACTAATTAAACTTGGTTCGATTTGAAAATTATTTTCTACGCATTTTGAAAAAGCCTGTTTGATTTTTTCTACAATATCTTCATCACATTTTTTATCAGTAAATTCACAATAAACTCCGTCACACATACTATGAAGAATATTTAGATTTTTATCAGGAAAAATTTGTTTTGTAACATGAGATAAAATTAATATTGCTGAATTTATATAAGTCCTTCTTGAACTTTCAAAAAAATTCTTGCAAACACTAATTGTACAATCATCCATTATTGTTTCATTCATAGAGGAAAACATATGATTTTTTATGCAAACATAGGGTTGGTATTCTATATCTTTAACATGTTTTTTTATTAAATCAATTACTTTATCGTTGTTTGTCGCTGTAGCAATGACATTATTATTCAAAATAACCTTATATTTTTCCATATACATCTCCTTAATTTATTTAACAGGACTAAGTTAATAGTATTATCAATATTAAAGTATTTATTATTTTTTTTCTTTTCAATATATTTATCAGATAAATTATCTAATATTGTAATCTATACATCATTGCTGTTTTTTTTTATATTATATTTGGCAATTTTATAACGAAGTGTTCTTTCGGATATACCCAGGTTATCAGCAGCCTGGGTTTGCACATATTGAGTCTGTTTTAATGCGTTATTTATTAAAGAAGTTTCCAATAATTCCACCTGCTTTATTAAATTTCCTTCTAATACTGTTAATGGATTACAACTCATATTCAATGGAAGATCTTCTTGTGTAATAAATTTGCTTCTAGCTAAAATAACTGCTCGTTCAATAATATTTTCAAGTTCACGTACATTACCAGGATAATCATAACGCATTAACATATCAAGTCCTTCGGCTGAAATATTTATTACTTTTCTTTTGTTTAACTTGGAATGTTTGGCTATAAAATGTTTTATCAATAATGGAATATCTTCTCTTCTGTGTCTGAGTGCCGGTATATGAATCGGTATTACATTTAATCTGAAATATAGATCAGATCGAAATTTGTTTTGTGCTACTAATTGCTGAATATCTAAATTTGTAGCAGATATAATCCGAACATTTGATTTTATTATTTGTGTTGATCCCAGCCGATTAAATTCTTTTTCCTGTAAAAAACGTAAAAGTTTAACCTGAAAAGTATATGGAATATCAGCAACTTCATCGAGAAATAATGTGCCACCATCTGCTATTTCAAACCTGCCTTTACATCGTTCATGTGCACCTGTAAAAGCACCCTTTTCACGTCCAAATAATTCACTTTCAAATAATGCCTCCGGAATAGCAGCACAATTAACAACAATGAATGGTTGATTATTTCTCTGAGACATTTTATGAATGGTTTTTGCAATTATTTCCTTTCCTGTACCACTTTCGCCCTGTATCAGAATAGCTGCCTGACTATCACTTACTCTTGCAACCATATTCAAAACTGTTTGCATAGAATCGCTGGAATACACAATGTCTGAAACAAATTCTTCGTTGTCATGCTGTGTATGTAATATTTCATTTTCCTTGATTAAAGTTTTATGTTCAGATATCTTTTTTAATTTTATTTCCAATTCATCCAAATCAACTGGTTTGGATAAATAATCCCATGCTCCATTTTTTATGGCCTTGACCGAATCCTCTATGGTTCCAAAAGCTGTTAGAATGACAACCTGAATTTCCGGATTGATTTCTTTTACTTTTTGCAAGACCTCTAAACCATTCATCCCATCCATACGGAAATCAGTAATCACAACATCAATATAAGTTTTTTTTATTATTTCAATGCCCTGTTCACCTGATTCACTGGTTTCCACATGACATCCGATTTTTTTTAAAAATCCACTTAAAATTTCTCTTTGTGTTGCATTATCATCAATTATAATTGTTGAGAGTGAAATCATCACTGATTTTCCTTTATATTTGGCAAAATGATTATGAATTCTGTTCCTATTTGTTTCCCGGATTTAACTTCGATTTTTCCTCCATGTTCAGAAATAATCTGGTGTACATGAGCTAAGCCCAACCCATTTCCATTGGGTTTGGTTGTAAAATATAAGTTGAATATTTTTGACAAATTGGCTTTTGGTATTCCTATACCAGTATCTTTTATTGAAATTATGATTGTCTTTGAGTTCTGATTTAGATTAACATTAATTTCACCTTTTGTTTTTATTGATGCAATTGCATTGTCAATAATGTTAATCAGACAATCTTCGATTTTCCATGGATCTATTACAGATGTAATTTCATTTTGATGATTCCAAATAAAATTAATTCGTTTACTATGGGTGCCGTTTTTATATAATTGTAAAACTTTGTCAATAATTTTATCAATTCGGAATTCATATTTTTGTAAAGGTAATGGGCGTGAAAATTGAAGAAACTGTTGAATAGAGTTATTTATTCTTTCTATTTCATTTCGAATAATATTGATTAATTTTTTATGTCCATTTTCAGTAACATTAACAAGATACTCTTTTTCAATTCGTTGAGTTGTCATTGAAATTGCATTTAAAGGATTACGAATTTCGTGGGCAATTCCTGCTGCAAGTTGTCCGATTGCACTCATTTTTTCTTTTTGTCTGACGTTATTTTGAAGATGAATAATTTCTTTAGTAATTTTTTCTTTTTCTTTTTCGAGTAAACTATAATTCTGGATTGAAATTGAATAAGAAAACAGGAAAAATCCAATAATAAGCAGAATAGATAGTCGAATTAATGTTATGTATAATACTTCTTTATGCATGATATATATTGGTCTGTAGTCCAGTCCAATCCGACATATACCATAATTTTTTCTATCTATTGAAACCGGAAAAAGATATTCAAAAAGTTTATTGTTATTATATGTAATAGATCTCCATTGAGATTGATCATTTTTAAAATTCATTTTATCAATTTGATAATAGTCTAATGCCAATAATGAATTTTGAGTATTTATAATTAATTTAGTCGAATCTTGTATTGCTATATATTGTATTAAAGAATCTGTAGCAATTGATTTCAAATAAGTCTCAACATTAGCAACATTTCTGATAGCATTTATTCGTTGTTCAGGAATTGAGCCAACAATAACACCTCCTTTCTTTCGTGGAATAGCAAAACAGATTAATTTGATTTTATTATTAAAACTAACAAATGAATTGGTTTTAACTTTTCCCATGAGAACGGGATGGATTAAATTATTTATATTATTTACTGTATTTTCCTGAAGACTACAATATTGTCTAATTCCGACAGAATCGAAGATGCTAATATGATAAAAATGATTATTTTTAGCAAATGTTGAAATATATTCCGCATTTAATTTGTCATGTTTTTCATAATTATTTATCATTGATAAGACTGTGTAATTTTGTTTTTCCAAATAAAATTCAACTACTTTTCTGGCTGATAAATAGGTTCTTATTGATTTTTGAATAGTTTTAGATAACACTTCGGAAAAATGCTTCATTGAATTTATTACACTCGTTTTTCTTGCTCTATAATCAATATATGATGATGTTCCAAAAATCAAAAAAAGAATAATAAAGACTGTAATTAATGTTTGTGAATTTACTTTTATTTTAAGATTGAATTGGTTTGATGTCTTAAAATTATTATTCATGACTAAATATAGGTGTTGTATGATTATTTTCATAATTCGTTTAATAGCAAAATAACACGTGATTATTTTTTATACACTGTTGATTTTTTGAGTAAGATAATAATTTAGTAGATAGTTCAAAACAGTTTGTTGATTATATATTGTTTTTATTGAAGTTTGATTATTATTTTTGATAAATATTAATATAATCTTATAAATCTTCGAGGTAAAAAGGATAATAAAATATTTTATTGTATTGTTTTTATACACATGAAATTTTTTAAGAATATTTATGCAATATAATAAAAATCAATGTGTTATCCTTTATTGTTTTTCTGGTATTTAATTTGACAATTATATACATGAAGAATGAAAGAGATTAGAAAAAGGTGTATCACATGAAGAATTTAATTTATCAAAACGCATTATTAATATCTGAAAAATATTGTACCCAGTCTTTTGTAAGTGAAGTACGAATCATACATAATGAAAGAGAACGATTTCTGACTAATTTTTGGAAAAACGAAAATATTCAAGATAATCAAGACGATATAAGAAGAATTGATATGGATACAATTACGATACTTGCAGAAAAAAAGTTATCAAATGAAAAATACGTTGATTTTTTATTTGAAATTGCTTGTATTGCTTTGGATTTTAATGATGTGAAGTATGCTGAAGAATTGTTAATGTCTGTGACAACTGCACGTTTTCAGTTTATCGGAGACAATTTGTCAGGATATATACTGCAGAAGCTTGGAGATATTCAAATGCATTATTGTAATATTGAACAAGCATACCTGTATTATACAAAAAGTATAACTGCATTTCATAAAGCAGGAAATGTTGATGCGATTGAAATGTTGGATAATGATATAAAGGCAATAATGTTAATCAAAGAATAAAAATAATTTATAACGGCGAACTTAATAACACATCCTTCCTTTAAAGCCCTGGAATAAATCCAGGGCTTTTTTATTCTCGTAAAGATATAAAAGAAGCTTTACCTTTTAAGATTAATTTTATATCTTAATTACAATTACTAATATTAATCCTAATGTCTTATTGGAGTCAAAACAATTAATACAAAACCTTTTTTTTCTGAAAATATTCAACTGATATTTAATAGTATCACTGATATCGTTTTATTGTGTGATTTTAATTACAATATTATTGAATCAAATAGAGCTGCTGATTTCATACTAAATCAGGGCGAAAAAATTAGTAATAAAAAATGTTATAAATTATTAAGAGGTCAAAAAAAAACTTGCCCCGATTGTCCTTTGAAAGCCACAATTCAAAGTGGTAAAATTATTCCTCATAGTTATTTTGATCGTCGCTTTGATGAATATTTTGAGGAGCGAATCTATCCCGTTGTAGCAAAACAGGATATTAATCCGGAATCTTTTGTATTAATGTGTCGAAATGTAACAGATATAAAATCACATGAAAACAAGTCTGCACAATTAAAAAAATTGTCAGCTCTTGGTAAAATTAGTTCTGGTGTCGCTCATGATTTTAACAATATGTTAACAATTGTTCTGGGTAGAATTCAATCTATGCGGAAGCACATTGATAATCCCAAAGTTCTTAGAGATTTAGAAATGATGGAGAAATCTGCATTTGATGGTGCCGAAAAAGTCAAAAAAATTCAGGATTTTGCCAGACATGATAAAGATGAACTAAAAACCCTTATTGATTTATATAAGTTAATAAATGAAGTTGTTGAATTAAGTGAACCCAAATGGGAAAAAGATGCAGAATCCAAAGGTATTCTAATTAAACCCATCTTGAACCTTGAGGAAAACTTATATATTAATGGTAACCCATCTGATTTACGAAATGCTTTTGCTAACATTATATTTAACGCAGTTGATGCAATGCCTGATGGAGGATTAATAAAAATATCATCATATAGTGATAATCAATTTGTTTTTGTTAATTTTGAAGATACTGGGATGGGAATGACCGAAGAAATAATGGATAAAATATTTGATCCATTTTTTACGACAAAAGGTGCCAAGGGAACAGGAATGGGAATGAGTGAGGTTTATGGAATTATAAAACGTCATGAAGGAACAATAAATATTACAAGTTCTATTGGTTTAGGCACAACAATGAAAATTAAAATACCCAAAAGAAAAATTAAATATATACCTGCTTCAGACGAAGAAAATGTTGTAATTGCAGATAGTAATGTCATAGAAAATAAATCGTTAAAAGAACATACTCCAATTAAAATTTTGATTATTTCTGAAAAAGGATATGATTTAACTTTAATTCAGGAATTATTAAGTGATCTTGGATATAATGTAACAACATGTAATTCTTATAAGAATTCTATTAATCTTTTTAGAAAAGAACGGTTTAATATTGTATTTTCTGATCTCGGTGAGCCGACAATGAAAGGAATGGCGACTGCTCAAATAATAAGGAATATCAAAAGAAATACAATTACTGTATTGTTGTCTGGTCTTTCATTGAGTCAAAAGGAAGTTCATGTTTTTGAAAGAAGTTTTAACTTTACAATTACTAAACCTTTTACAAAAGATAAAATAAAATTTATAATGCAGGAAATAAATAATTTATTAAAATCAGGAAAAAATTAAATATATGAAATCTAGATCTTTTACTAAAATTGTTGCTATTATTAGTATTGTATTGTTGTTTTGTTCATGTGCAAAGAAACAAAATCCAGAAATATTAAATAATAGATTGATTATTGGAATCAGTAAAGAACCTGAATCATTAAATCCATTGTTTTCAATGTCACAATCATCAAAAGAAATTGTTGATTTGATATTTCGAAAATTAGCGGTAATTAATTCTGATTTAACTACTTTTACTCCTGATCTTGCAAAAAATTTTAAATTTAGCGATGATAGTTTGTCAATAACATTTAACCTCCGAACTGATGTTAAATGGCATGATGGGTTTATTTTTTCTGCTCAAGATGTAGTTTTTACATATAATATGCATATAAACTCAATCATTGCCTGGGATGGCATTTCTTATAAAAAGAATATTGCAACAGTTACAGCATCTAATGACTCTACAGTCATTTTTTATTTTAAAAAAAGATCAAGATTTATGTTAATGGATGCCGTGGAAGGTAATATTCTGCCTTATCATATTTTAAAACAAATTTCGCCACAGGATTTAAAAACATCTTTGTATAATATTAATCCCATAGGTTGCGGACCTTATAAAATTAGTGGCTGGGTGCCTCAACAATATATCATACTTGATAAAAACAATAATTATTATAAAAAAGATAAACCACATATAAATAAAGTAATTTTTAAGATAGTTCCTGATAATACAATTCGGTTTAGCCAATTATTGGCAGGAGAAATAGATTTTGTACAATCAATTGACTCCAGAAATTATGAAAAATTAATTCGAGAATGGCAAAAATACAGAACAGAAATTTGCCCAATGGATTATAATGGACGTGATTATGATTTTATAGGCTGGAATTTAATTGATTCTAAATATTTTCAGCAATCTATTGAAAAATATGGCACAGGAGATAAACTTTATAAATACATAAGAAAGAACAAATTTTTTGGAGACAGACGTGTTCGTTTGGCAATTTCGTTGGCAATTGATAAACAACTATTATGTCAGACTATTAGTTCACGATTTGCACAACCATTATATGGACCGATAATTCCAATTTATTCTGCTTTTAAAAAGAATAATTATAAACTAAAATATAATCTTAATGAGGCAAAAAGATTATTAAGGTCTGCTGGCTGGAGAGATAGAAATGGCGATGGTACTATTGATAAAAAAGGTAGAGAATTTGTCTTTGAAATGTTTACAAATAGTGGAAATAATAGTAGAGAACAAAGTTTATTGATAATTCAGGATCAATTACAGAAATTAAAAATAAAAATGATTCCTCGAATTGTTGAATCAAATTATCTTATTGGGAATATAATACAAACAAGAAATTTTGATGCTATTTTATTAGGATGGAGTGCCGGAATAAAGCCTGATTTAACACCAATATTTCATAGTTCATCTTTTTTTCACCCGTTTCATTTTACAGGATATTATTCACCGAACTTTGATTCTTATAATGAAAACTTAGTGAACGCATTATCATCTAAAGATGCAGACAAGCATTTTTTAAGAGTTGCGAAAAAATTAAATTATGATTTACCCTATACATGGCTTTATTATAAAAAGAATTGCATTGGTATTCATAAACGATTTAAGAATGTTAACTTTACAGTTTTAAGTCCCTTTCAATATCTTGAAGACTGGTATGTTGAACCAAAAAATAATTTTTAAACTGTGTTTAAATATTTTATAATTAAATTATTTAAATCAATTCCAGTATTTATTATTGGTATTTCATTGGTCTTTTTTATTATTCATTTATCTCCTGGCTCTCCAGTCACCAAATATTTGTCTCCCCAAATAAGTACAGATGTCCAAAATCAGATAATAAAAAATTTTGGTTTGGATCAACCAATTTTGCACCGGTATTTTAAATGGATAAGAAATATTTTTCGCTTTGACTTTGGATATTCTTTGAATAACGGTATTCCTGTAAAAAATATTATAAAAGTAGCATTAGTTCCTACGCTTCTTCTTTCATTTTGTTCTCTTTTTTGGGGACTAATTTTTGGAACTCTGATCGGTATTGTTGCTGCTTTAAAAAAGAATACGTTCACAGATAGAATTATTACAAGTTTCATGATGTTTCTTTATTCGACTCCTTCTTTCTGGATTGGCTTATTATTATTGTCGGCATTTGCAATTAAATTACATTTATTTCCATCTTCTCAGATTATTTCAATATTTCATAATGAATTTACCTTTTTTCAAAAAATTGGTGATTACATTTCACACTTGACTCTTCCTGTTATAACAATGTCTCTTCCAATATCAGCACTGTTTTATAAATATACCAGAACAAGTATGATAGATGTAATGAAAAGCGATTATATCCTTGCTGCTAAAGCCAGAGGAATTTCTCATGGAAAAATTATCTTTAAATATGCTCTTAGAAATGCATTGTTACCCAACATTAGCATTCTGGGACTTATTATTCCTGTAATGTTTAGTGGTACTGTCACAATTGAGGTTATATTTTCTTTACCGGGTCTTGGAAGAACTCTTGTCCACGCTGCACTTGCAAGAGATTATCCTGTTATTCTTGGAGGTTCAATTTTAGCATTTATTGCTGTAATTATCTCTAACATTATTGCTGATATTTTGTATGTTGTAGTAGATCCCAGAATTCACAAAGAAAATTGAGAAATGATTAAATTAATTACAAAAATATGGAAAAATAAAAACGGTAAGTTCGGTTTGATTATTATATCAGTTATTTTATTCTTTTCTATCTTTGCTCCGATTTTAACTTCTTTTAACCCAACGATGCAGAATCTCAATATTGTATTGCAAAAACCTTCTTTTTCTCATGTTTTAGGTACTGATTATTATGGTCGCGATTTGTTTACGAGAATACTTTACGGATCAAGGGTGTCTTTATCTATTTCTATAATTGCTTCGGCAATATCTGTTTTATTTGGTACTTTAATAGGAGTAATTAGCGGATTATCAGGAAAATACACAGACAATATTTTGATGAGAATAGTTGATATAATGCTGGGATTTCCAAAGTTCTTTATATTGATTTTAGTGATTAGCATGGGTAGTTTTTCCATTTTTAATACAATTATTGTCCTTTCATTGTTTTCATGGATGGATACTGCAAGATTGACACGAACTGAAACGTTATTGCTGAATAATACAACATTTATAAAAGCAGCAAAAGCAATGGGAATGAATAAATTACAAATCATTTTCCATCATATTATTCCAAATATTTCAGGTATTGTAATTTCTTCTTATTCACTTTTGACAGGTTCTATGATTATTCTGGAGTCTGGTATAAGTTTTCTCGGACTTGGAGTACAGCCACCAAATGCAAGTTGGGGATCCATTTTAAATGAAGCAAGACTTGATCCTTTGGGTGGATGGTGGGTCATGTTATTTGCTGGAATAGCAATTGTCACTACAGTTATTGGTTTCAATTTGCTGGGAGATGGATTAAAAGAAATTTTACAACCAGAGCATTATCAAGATGATTAAGTCCAAACCTATATTATCAATCAATAATCTTTGTGTGAATTATTTAACAAAATCTTCATACAAGAATAAACAACAATATGCAGTAAAAGATGTTTCATTTTCAATGTTTCAGAACCGTAGTCTTGCTATTGTAGGAAATTCCGGTTGTGGAAAAACCAGTATTGCAATGTCTGTTTTAAAACTTATTAAGCCAGAATCCGGTCAAGTTTTTTTCAATGGCAAAAACATACATAAAATGCATAGGTCCGAATTATTTAATTTTCGCAGACAGGTTCAACCGGTTTTTCAAAATCCTGATGAAGCACTTGATCCTTTAATGACAATAGAAAAATCAATTAGAATGGCATTATCCTCAAATATTCTCAAAAGCCAAAAAAGAGATATGATAATTTCATTATTAGAGAATGTTGGTTTAGGACAGGAACACCTTAAAAAATATCCATATCAGTTAAGTGGTGGAGAGAAACAACGTGTCTGTATTGCAAGAGCATTATCTACAGATCCGAAACTTTTAATATTAGATGAACCTATTTCTTCTCTTGATATTTCAAACCAGGCAAAAATTATTAACTTGTTAAAAGATATAAAAGAAAAACAGAATCTCACATTTCTATTAATTACACATAATCCTAATATATTAAAATTTTTAATTGATGATGTTGCAATAATGAAAGATGGGGAAGTTTTAGAAATGTCATCTTATAATGAAATGATTTTAAATTCTCAGAATGAATTCACTAAAAGATTTTTTAGGAACGAGATTGGATAACTATGAATGTTCTACAATTAAAAAGATTTAACCTTTCTGTTAATGTCAATGAATATCCGGTAAAAATATTGGATGACATAACATTATCAATTAATAAGGGCAAAATAAATACAATAATTGGAGAATCAGGATGTGGTAAAAGTCTATTGTGTAAATCCATCTTAAAATTATTACCTGTTGATTCCGAATACAGTGGAGCAATTTTGTTCAATCATCATGATAAAGAATATAATCTCCTGGCGGATATTGATTTACAGCAAGTAAGAGGAAAAATAGTTAGTCTTTTATTTCAAAATCCATCTTCCTCTTTAAATCCGGTATTGAAATGTGGCTCACAGATTATTGATATATTGCCTCACAATAAAAAAGCTTCGAAATCCTCTAAAATTGAGTTTGCATTGGATTTGTTGAACGAAGTTTCTTTTCAAAATCCAATGGAAATATTTCACAAATATCCACACGAACTTTCCGGTGGTGAAAAACAACGATTTGCTCTAGCATTAGCAATTGGATGTAAACCGTCATTGCTAATCGCAGATGAACCATTATCTTCTCTTGATATTGACTTGAAACATAATTTCATTGAATTAATTTACAAATTAAAAAAAATTCGCAAAATGACATTATTATGGGTTACTCATGATCTGGATTTTGCACAAAAATTTTCGGATAATGTATTTGTGATGTATTGTGGAAACATTGTAGAATCAGGTACTGTACAGGATGTTTTTGAAAATCCTTCACATCCCTACACTCAGGCACTCCTAAATTCATTTCAATCATTAAAAAAAGACCGACCGGAATCAATTAGAGGAAATATCTCAAGTTTTCAAAATCTGCCCAAAGGGTGTAATTTCTATCCGCGATGTGATTATAAAAAATCTATCTGTACTGATACATCTCCGGAATATTCTGAAGTAAGTCACGGTCATATTGTTAAATGTTATGTGCAGGAAAAGTAGATGGAAAAACAAATTGAATATTTGATGAAAAATAGAAATCAAAACGAAGTATGAGATGAAGATATATTTGGAGAAAACTAAAACAAAGACTTAAAGCCGAAGGAAATCAAACCGTGACGAATTGTCACGGTTTGAAAATGCGTGCAGTTGATGGCAAAATGCGAAAAACTGATGTAGCTGATACTGAGCAATTTTTCAGGTTGATTCAATCTATTCCTCACCCAAAGCATGGGCAGACAAAAGCACAAAAGAATATAAAATTTTGAAAGGTTTAAAAAAGGAAAACCTAAGAGATAATATGACTAATACCGAACTAATTCTAAATATGCTTGCTGAAGCCTCAACCAAAGATATTTCACAGGCTGTAGAACCAAAAAATTTTTCAGAAAGCAAGGAAATCGCTAAACAAGGCGGTAATGTTGCCAAAGTAGCAAGAATAGAACTGGAAGCAAAAACAGAAAGAAAAGTAGTAAGTCACTTGAATGCAAAATTTGTTATGAAAGAAAAGAATAGTGAATGCCTTTATCCGAAAAAGGACAAATAATGGTAAATATATTAAGTTTAAAACCTTAGATAAAGTTTATAGATGAATGAGTAGATTAAAAGTTATATGATATTTATTCTTTTAAAATTACAAATTAAAAATAATGTTGATTTTTGATTAATCTTTACGAAATTAACGACTTAAAAATAATCAAAGTAATTATGCCAATAAACAAACTAAAAACATATTATTTATCAAAAAACGAGAGTCAACTTCTTCGTTCATTACATAGAAAAAAAGAAAGATATTCTAATAATCTTTTTCTGATTGAGGGAATTAAGCCTGTATTAGAGGCAGTTGAAAGTAATTTTACTGTAAAAAGTATTTACATTTCCGACCATTTAAGTGAACATGTTAAAAATGAAATTTTTAATCTTTACTCAAGTAACAATATAAATATTATTAGAGAATCTGAGTTGCGACAAATAAGCACAATGAAAACTCCTGAAGGAGTAGTTGCAACAGGAGAAATAAATCTTAAAATAGATATATCAAATAATTTGAAAGATTTGCCAGGTATATACCTTTGGAAAATTAATGATCCCGGTAATCTCGGTACTATTATTCGGACTGCAAGTTGGTATGGAATTAAAAATATTTTTCTCTCACCAGATTCTGTTGATCCATATAATCCCAAAGTAGTGCGAGCAACTATGGGTGCTTTTTTTCATGTAAATATTCATAAAGACAAAGCTTTTGATGAACTTTATAATGATTTAAAAAATCAAAATGTTATATTTTATTCTGCTGATTTAAATGGTGAAAACCCGGAAATGTTACAATTGAAACAAAACTCAATATTATGTTTCGGTAGTGAATCACATGGTACACCCGAATATATTTTAAATAAATCTGATAAGATATTATCAATCCCAAAATTTGGTTATGGAGAATCTTTAAATCTCGGTATTTCCGTTGGAATAATTTTAAATTCTATTATTAATGGTAGTTTGAAAAAATGAAAGAAAAAAATGAAAAAATATTTTGCAATTCTATATTTACTATTATGCTTTCTAATCGACTTGAATGCATCTGAGACAACAACATTACAGAAAGCACCATCATTTTATGCACCGGGTTTAAATACAAAAAATTTTTTTCTGAGTAAGCATGTTGGCAAAAAAGTTAATCCGAATAATCAAAATCCGGTATTATTAAGTTTTTTTACTACCAGTTGTATACCATGCAGAGATGAGATACCGTATTTGGTACAAATTATGAAAAAACATAATTTAACAAATTTTTATTTAATCAATATTCGTGAATCAAAAGAATTAATTAAAAAGTATATAGATAAAACAAACTGTTCACTTCCTGTTCTCATGGATAAATACGGAGTAATTGCAAAAAAATTTAATGTTTCTTCCACACCGGCATTGATTATTATTTCAAAAGAGGGAAATATTGTGTACCAACATTCAGGATTCAACATTTCAGATACTCTTGAAATCTATAATAATATAGAAAACAATTTCATTAATTCTGATATAGACCCTGAATCTATAAAGTTACTGGATTAATCTATATGTCATTTCAACCTCCAAAATTAGGAATTGCAGTTCGGATTTTAATCATATGTGTTTTCACCGGATTATTTGTTCCTGTTGTTGTCTTGTTATTAAAAAAAAATATTGACATAGAATCCATCCACATTATCCTTTTTTTTGGAGAATTATTTTTACCACTCCCTATTATTTTATGGGCACTTAAAACCAAGCAAAGTATCAAAGAAACATTTAGATTAAATAAAGTTACAACTGATCAATTGATTCTTGCTTTTCCTTTGAGTTTGGGATTTGTTGTTGTGATGGATGAACTGGATAGATTATTCAGTTTTCCTTGTGTCTTTTTAATTGAATAAAGATCCAGCA
>JAOZSG010000004.1:15311-15908 GCA_029939785.1 Fidelibacterota bacterium
TTCCAATTCCCGAGAAATTTCAGGATATTATAGAACTGTTGACAATCTCCGATGGTTTATCGGCATTCTTAATTATTTCCGCTGTAGTAATAATTGCTCCAATTGCAGAGGAATTGGTGTTCAGAGGATTTTTTCAGCAGACTCTGGAATATCGTCTCAAAAACATAACATCTGCAATATGTTATTCTGCGTTTGCTTTTATGCTTATACATTTTAATCTGTGGTGGGCTGTTCAAATATACATTGCGGGTTTTTTAATGGCTTATGTTGCATGGAAAACAAATTCAATATTCATAAGTTTAATAATTCATGCAATAAATAACGGCATAGCTTTATTATTCATGAATCAGGAAAATGAATTAACATGGTATGTTTTTAAAGGTCATGTTAATCCATTCTTTTTTATTATTGGTTTAATTATATTAATTTATTCAGTTCGCCGGTTAAATCAAATGCCGGCTATTAAAACTTTTGATAAACATTATCAGGAGTAGTTTTAGTAATTCACATATAGAGGTAGTGTCAAAATTATAGACAGGATAACAAATTATATTTATCCAGTAAATCCTGTTAATTTAGTCTAAAAAGGAAGGCGAA
>JAOZSG010000004.1:15918-18547 GCA_029939785.1 Fidelibacterota bacterium
CAATATCAGGAGTCGTTATAGTAACACACATATAGAGGTAGTGTCAAAATTATAGACAGAATTAAAGGATAACAAATTATATTTATCCAGTAAATCCTGTTAATCTATCTTAAAAAGGAAGGCAAAAAAATGCAAGATCGAGAATTCATGATACTTCTGGATACATTTCGCAAATTAATACGTAGAAAAGCTAAGCCGAATATCACACGGATATTAAACAAAACCCATTCAGCTGATCTTGCTGAAATATTCAGATCTTTTACGCCTGACGAACAGTTGTTCATTTTCAAAATGATTACTTCTTTGGAATATAAATCTAATTTGTTAACTGAACTTGAAGAAACCTATGTTGTAGAATTACTGGAAGTTACTTCGCCGGAACATATAGTGGAGATCTTAGGAGAAATGGCTCCTGATGATCAGGCTGATATTGTAGCAAATCTTGACGAAGAATTAGAATTAAAAGTCCTTGCATTAATGAAGGATAAAGAATCAAAAAAACTTGAAGAATTGATGATGTATCCACCGGAATCTGCCGGTGGTATTATGGTTCCACTTCCTTTTAAAATGAATGAGACTGATACAGTCAAAGATGCTATTAATTCAGTCCATAATCAGGAAGATATGGAAATGATTTTTTATATATATGTCATTGATGAATTTGATAAACTTACCGGGATTGTATCTTTACGTGAATTATTAACAGCAAAACCGACCGTAATTCTCAAAGATATTATGAGCACAAAAATATTAAGTGTTACTCCGGAAACAGATCAGGAAGAAGTTGCACACATTACTTCCAGATATGACTTGCTTGCACTTCCTGTAATTGACAAAGACAGTAAACTTCTGGGTATTGTAACAGTTGATGATATTATTGATGTAATCAGACAGGAAGCAACAGAAGATTTTCTCCAAATGGCTGGTGTTGGTAAAGACAGAGAAATTTTACTTAAGACTCCATGGGAAGCTACAAAAATCAGACTTCCATGGCTATTTGCCACATTTCTTGGAGGTGTGCTTGCATCAAAAATTGTTATGAACTTTGATTTTCTTGTCAAAGAATTTGCTCTGCTTGCTGCTTTTATGCCGATTGTTGCAGGTATGGGTGGGAATGTCGGTACTCAGTCGTCAACAATAATTGTACGTGGAATTTCTACCGGTAGAATTGATTTTAATCATTTGAGCAAAGTTTTTTTTCGTCAACTTTTGATTGGATCAATTCTTGGCATTGTTTATGGATTATTATTATCTATTTTCACATATATATTTTTCAAATCGAATGCAAATATGATGTTGATAAGTTTATCCATTGGAATATCATTGACATTTTCAATGTTGATTGCCGCTAGTACCGGGACTATTACGCCCATTTTACTGGATAAGTTTGGCATTGATCCTGCTGTGGCAACCGGTCCAATTGTTACAACTGTTGTCGATGTGATTGGAATTTTAGTTTATTTTTTAACTGCCACAATGTTCTTATCTTCTATATAATGATATTATTTTTCTTTGTTAGTATATTCTTTGTTGCTATTTATGTAATTGCATTAGTGCTTTTTTTTACCGGACTGTTTCGCCCCGTTCTTCCTAATTCCAATAAAACACCTTTAGTATCAATAATTATTGCTGTGAAAAATGAGATGGAAAACCTTTCGGAAATATTATCATTATTAATACTTCAGAATTACCCCAAAAATTTACATGAAATAATAATTGTTGATAATGGCTCAACTGATGGATCTTATCAATTTCTATTGGAATATCAAAAACGAATTACCAACCTACAATGTTTCTCCACTAATGATTTTAAATCAAAATACAAATATAAAAAAGCGGCTTTAGATCTTGGTATTCAAAAGTCAAAAGGTGACTTGATTTTGTCAACTGATGCTGATTGCCGAATGGGGAAAAATTGGATAAAAGGTATAGTAAAATATTTTTGTGATGATGTTGATATGGTCATTGGATTTTCCGGTGTTTCATATAATAAATCAATCTTTCAGAAGTTACAGTCATTTGATTTCCTTATGCTAATGGCTGCTGCACAGGGTTCTCTTAATAATGGGTTCTCGTGGGGATGTAGCGGACAGAATATAGCTTTTCGTAAACAAGCATTTTGTAATGCCAACGGTTATGAATCTGTAAAAAAATTGAAAGGTGGCGATGATGTTTTATTTCTACTTAACTTTACAAAAATGAATAACGGAAAAATTGTATTTGCATCTCATTCAGATAGTTGGATAAAAAACAAACCCGAGAAAAGTTATACTGATTTTATAAGGCAAAGAATGAGATGGGCATCAGAAGCAAGTTTTTCGCGACATATCAGTCTAACTTTATATATTGTATCAATTGCTACACTTATTACGAATTTTTCGCTTTTGTTTTTCTTTATCGCAAGTTTTTTTATTCCGATTGTATGGAAATTGTTCTTTATTATTTTTTTATTAAAAATAGTTTGGGAAGGTGCATTATCCTATAAAGCAACTAAAGTGTATAATCAGAAGAGTTTATTGAAAATTTTTCCTATTTGGTTTATATTTGATTCACCCTATGTTGTTGTCATGTCAATACTGAGTATATTTGGTAATAGGATTAAATGGAGATGACTTATCAAAATTAACAT